>DVGE01000238.1 GCA_018712885.1 Candidatus Pullichristensenella stercoripullorum
AGCACGATTTCCGCCCAATGCCCCTGATACGGCCTTTGCTCCACGCCGACTACAGGCTCGCCCACAGCGGCGCGCACGGCGTTTGCGATTAGATCCACGCCGGTCGCATAACGAAGCACTTCAGAAAGCCTGTTCCCGCCCCCACGGGGAGAACACTCCATGATATATGCCTTACCGTCCGTACATTCGCGCACCTCAATATTGTAGAGCGAGGTGCCCATCCCCAGCAAGCGGAGCAGCCGCTGCAATTCCGAACGCAGCTCATGCTGATGCGCCTCCGACAAGGTAGCCGGCCAACTATAAGCGGCGGGCGTATAGGGGTTTTGACAATGCGCGTCGAACCTCTGCGCAGAGAAGGAAAGGAATTTCAATTCCCCATCGACGCTGAAGCTGTCTGAATCCGAGGAATGACCTACTTTTTCCAGGAAATCCTCAATGATAACCTCGTTGCAGTGGGAAAAGGAAAGGGCATGCTCGATCGCCTCCCGTAGACGCGCGGGGTCATCTATGCGGGCGACGCCCTTGCTGCCGGCAGAATCCGCCGGTTTGACGATTACAGGCCAGTGGAAGAGGGCGACGTCCTTGAGCGCCTCCTCCGCGGATCTGTATCCCCTCGCGGTGGGCACATTGAAGCCGTTTTCCGTCAGGAACTGGCGGAACCTTGCCTTGTTTTGCAGGATGCACACGGACTCATAGGGGCCAGTCTGCGGCAACCCCATCTGCTCCGCCACGTAAGCCGCCGTGGTCACGCCAGGGTCGCAAGCAAACGACATAACGCCGTCAACCTTCAGCGCCCGAGCCAGCGCCAAGGTTGCATCCTTGTCAATAATGCTCACATTGTGATATTCGTCCGCAAACTTATGCGCGATATTGTCCGGCAAATAATCGCAGGTAATCGCCTTATAGCCAAGATCGTGGCAGGCGTCGATCACAGGAATCGTATATCTGCTGCCACCCAGCAGCAAAACTTTTTTCATCGGAATTACACCCCTCATCGCAATCTTCGTCCCGGCGGCAGACAGCGCTCACGCCACTGAACTCTCTTCCCCCGCCGCATAGCAGTCAAAATACTGTTGCGGCACTTCGTCATAAGAAATCGCACGCCCGTCCCAGTCGTAGCCGACAAAGGAACTGCGAATCTTCGTGGCCCTGAGCACGGCATTTTTGCGATCCAGGGCAAAGCGAATAAGATACCAGATCATCTTGCAGTCCGTCTTAAACGAGACATTTTCCACGTACCAGATATCGTTTTCAAACTGATCCTGCCAATTGCGCAACGCAACGACCTTCTTTCGAGGCGGACATTCCAACCCTGGCCGCACAGCATTTCGCTTCATATGCCGTTCATTGAAGCGCGTAGCATACGATGGTGGAAGCGGCCTTGGGCCGATGAGACTCATATCGCCCTTTAGGATACTCCAGAAGTTGAGCAGTTCGTCCAAGGACGTCTTGCGCACAAAGCTGCCAAATTTGGTAACACGCTGTGCCGCGGGCAAAAGCTCGCCTTTCGCATCCGTTTCATTGGTCATATTGCGGAACTTGACAATCTTAAAGAGCTTTCCGTCCTTACCGATCCTATCCTGCGTAAAAAAGATGGGCCGGCCAACGTCAAAATATGTAATTACACCAATGACCAGGTTGATCGGAAGCGTGACGGTCAGCGCCAGAAGGGATACTGCGATGTCAATCGCACGCTTGACAAAGCGCGTATAAAAGGAAACGCGCGGATGCACCGGCACACACTTCTGGTTGACCGTCGTCAGCCTCTCCTCCGCCAGCCTCCTGGCAAGATCAGCCCTTTGCGCCTTGGACAACAATGCCCTATCCATTTGCAGATTCCTCGTCTTTCCCCATGTTCTTCATCCCCCGACAGGGATACGCGATTCACTCAAATCCCGTTTGCGCAAGCGTCCTGCCGTTCCCGATACGCCCCGGAGAGGATGTCCTCCCACCAGGCGCGGTTGTCCACATACCACTGGATGGTCCTGTAGATGCCCTCGTTGAACATTGTTTCCGGCTGCCATCCAAGCTCATTTCCCATCTTGGAAGGATCAATGGCGTAGCGCAGGTCGTGGCCTTTGCGGTCGGCAACGAAGGTAATGAGGCTTTCCGGTTTGCCCACGGCCTTGCAGATGAGCTTGACAATGTCGATGTTGCGCATCTCGTTGTGGCCGCCAATGTTGTAAATTTCCCCAACGCGCCCTTGATGAAGGATCAGGTCGATGGCCTTGCAGTGGTCTTCCACGTAGAGCCAGTCGCGCACGTTTTCGCCCTTGCCATAGACGGGCAGGGGTTTGTCCGCCAGGGCGTTAGCGACCATCAGTGGGATAAGCTTTTCCGGGAACTGGTAGGGGCCATAGTTGTTTGAGCAGCGCGAAATGGTGGCCGGCAGGCCGAAAGTGCGGCAGTAGGCCTGTACGAGCAGGTCGGCGCTCGCCTTGCTTGCCGAATAGGGGCTGGATGCGTGGATCGGCGTCTCCTCAGTGAAGAACAGGTCGGGGCGATCCAAGGGAAGGTCGCCGTAAACCTCGTCGGTCGAGACCTGATGGAAGCGCTGCACGCCGTATTTGCGGCAGGCGTCCATGAGCGTCTGCGTACCGAGGATGTTGGTTTGCAAAAACACGCCGGGATTTTCGATGGAGCGGTCTACGTGCGACTCGGCGGCGAAATTGACCACGATTTCCGGGCGCTCTTCCGCAAAGATGCGGAATACCGCTTCGCGGTCGCAGATGTCCGCACGCACGAAGCGGAAGTTCCCCTTGCCCATGACGGGGGCGAGGGTCGCCAGGTTCCCGGCATAAGTAAGCTTGTCCAGGCAAACAACCCGATATTGGGGGTGCTCCTTCATCATATAGAAGATAAAGTTGCTGCCGATAAAGCCGGCGCCGCCGGTGACGAGCAGCGTCATGTTATCGCTCTCCCTTCGCGATCTCGATTAAGTACTGGCCATAATCGGTCATGTAAAGCTCTTCGCCCAGCTCTAAAAGCTGTTCCGTCGTAATAAAGCCGCGCCGCCAGGCGATCTCCTCGATGCAGGAGACGTAGAAACCCTGCCGTTCCTGGATGGTCTCGACGAATTCCGCCGCCTGGAGCATGCCCTTGGGCGAACCCGTGTCCAGCCAGGCCATGCCGCGCTTGAGCAGCACTACGTTGAGCTCGCCCATTTCCAGGTAGGCGTTGTTGACGGACGTGATCTCAATCTCACCCCGAGCAGAGGGCTGAACGTTCTTGGCGATCTCGATAACGCGGTTGTCGTAGAGGTACAGACCCGGCACCGCGTAATTCGACTTGGGGCGCTGGGGCTTTTCTTCGATGGAGAGCACCTTGAAGTCCTTGTCGAACTCGACCACGCCGTAGGCGCGCGGGTCGTGCACGGGGTAGCCGAAGATCGTCGCCCCGCGCTCGTTCTCCATGGCCTGCCAGAGCACGGAGGAAAGATTGGTGCCGTAAAACACATTGTCGCCGAGGATGAGGCAGACGCTGTCATCACCAATGAATTCCTCGCCGACGATGAAAGCGTCGGCCAGGCCGCGGGGGCGCTCCTGCACCTTGTAGCTAAAGCTGACGCCTAACCGCGAACCGTCGCCGAGCAGTTTTTTGTACATGGGCAGGTCGTCTGGGGTAGAGATCACCAGGATCTCGCGGATGCCCGCCAGCAAAAGCACGCTGAGCGGATAGTAGATCAGCGGTTTGTCGTAGATCGGCAAAAGTTGCTTGGATACGGTCTTGGTCATCGGATACAGGCGCGTTCCCCTACCGCCTGCCAGTATGATCCCTTTCATTCCCATTCCTCCTGGATCCAGTCCTCGTCGCGGGGGCAAGATCATCCCAAAAGTACATCGCAGATCTCATCGACCTCATCCTGGGCAAGACCCGCGTACATCGGCAGGCACAAAACGCACTGCGACAAATGCAGCGCCACCGGCGTTTTGCGCGGGTCGGCATCGTAGCAATCAAAGGCGTTCGTCGCGGGGTAGAAGTACTTGCGCGCGCGGATGCCGTGCGCGAGCAGGCGCTCGAAGACCTCGTCGCGCGTCCATTTATAGCCGTCAAACAGCACGGGGAAATAGGCGCAGTTGCGCTCCACGCCCGGCTGGATGGGGTTGAGACGCACGCCGGGGACGCCGGAAAGCCGCTCGCGGTAACGCGCGTCAGCGCGGAAGCGCTTGGCCAGCTCCTCGTCCAGGTGCCGCAGGTTGCACAGGCCCATGGCGGCCTGAAATTCGCTCATCTTGCTGTTGCCGCCGCAGACTTCCACAGTCTCCGGCGAAGTGATGCCGTAGTTTTTCTGCATCTGCAGGGGCGTCGTCAGCGCCTCGTCCCTGTAGGCCACCGCGCCGCCTTCGATGGTGTGGAACACCTTGGTGGCGTGGAAGCTGAACATGGAGGCGTCGCCAAGGCGGGCGACGCTGACGCCGTTCACGCGCTCGCCGAAGGCGTGCGCCGCGTCGTAGATCACCTTGAGGCCGTGCGCGCGGGCGACCGCTTCGATGGCCGCATCGTCGCAGATATTGCCGTAGACGTGCACCGGCAGGATGGCGCAGGTATCCCTGGTGATGAGCGCTTCGATCTTTGCCGGGTCGATGGTGTAATCGCCTTCCCTGACGTCGCAGAACACGGGCTTGAGGCCGCAGCGTGCGATGGCGTGGGTGGTCGAGGCGAAGGTGAAGGGCGTAGTGATGACCTCGCCGCGCAGGTCCAGCGCCCGCAAGGTCGCCTCCAAAGCGAGGTGGCCGTTGGTGAACAGGGAGATGCCCGGCACTTCCAGCTTTTCCCGCAATGCTTGCGTGAGCGCCTCGTGTTTCTCGCCCATGTTGGTCAGCCAGCGGCTTTCCCAGATCGAGCGGATCTCCTCGCAATATTCCTCAAAAGGCGGCATCGAAGACCGCGTGACATTGATCCTGTCCATACTGCTTCGTTCCTCCATTGCCCGCTGGCGCGTCTATGGCAGTTGACGTGCCGCGGCATATAAAACTGCCCTCTACCTCTTGCGGGCGCGGGGCAGGTGTGCGTCGTGACTATCGGCTCAAGACGCTCGAAGCGACGCCCCCAGCCCTCACTTCGCCGCGATGAGCGCCTGCCAGAGTTCCTCTTTCCGGCTCAGGCCCGTGAGGTTGGCGGCGTAGACGCCGTCGTAATCTTCCTTCAGTTTTTCGTAGGCCTCCAACATGCGCGTGGGGCGTTCGCGGAGGTTGTGGGCGTCTGACGCGGTGATGTCGATCAGGCCCTCTTCCAGGAAGCGGCGCGTGTGCAGGTCGCTGAAAAAACCTCTGCCGCCCAGGATCGTCGAATTATTCATCTGGAAGAGCACGCCTTCCAGCTCCTTTTTCAGCATTTCCGCGCGCCGCGGCGAAGACGCCAGGCACGCATAGCGCTCCATGTGGGCGACCACCGGCAGATAACCGGCGCGCAGTATGCCTTCCAGCGCCTTGTAGAGCGCGTCGTAGCGCACGCCGGGCATAAACTCGACCAGCACGTACTCCGTCCCGGCCAGCGTCGGCACCCGGCCCTCCGCCAGCAGGCGGCAGGTCATGTCCGTATAGAGGATCTCCGCGCCCAGAAGGATGCGCAGCTCCATTCGCTCTTTTGCGCAGGCGGCGCGCAGCTCCTCCAGCCGCTGCTGGAACGTCTCCTCAGGGATCCTTTCGACGCCCGGCGTGACGTGCGGCGTGGCGACGATGACCCTCGTGCCGGCTTCATAGGCCCTTTTCGCCATTCGCAGCGACATATTCAGGCTCTGCGAGCCGTCATCGACGCCGTGGAGCAGGTGATGATGGATGTCGATAAACCCTCTCGTCATCGTGCCTTCTTCGCCGAACCAGCCGACCGCGTTCCGCTCTTCGCGGCGCCCTTCGAACCGCTCTTGGAGGGCGTGTGCTGATAATAGTCGGACTCATAATGCGTATTGTAATACGACTTGTAGTAGTATTTCTTGCTGCTGTAAGAATCGAAGCTGACGTTGTTGAGCACCGCGCCGAGTATCTTGCAGCCCGTGCGCTCGATCTGCAGCTTGGCTTCCTGCATCTCGCGGCGGCTGATGGTGTTGTAGTTGATGACGAAGAGCACGCCGTCGCAGGACTTGGCCACTTCCGCCGCGTCGATGATCATGCCCACAGGCGGCGCGTCCACCAGCACGAAGTCGAATTTGTCGCCCAGCCAGTCGAGCAGCTGGGAGAGCTTCTGGGTGGTCAAAAGAGAAAGGGAATTGTTGACCTCGCGGCCCACGGGCACCATGTAGGCGCCGGGCATGTTCGTCTCATAGAGGACGTCTTCCGCGGAACACATGCCCGCGAGATAGTGCGTGAGGCCGAACTGCACGCCTTTTTGCACGCGGCCGCCGTAGCGGGCGAGGATCATGCTGCGGCGCAGGTCGGCGTCCACGAGCACGACGCGCTTGCCCAGGCGGGCAAAGGTGCGCAGCATGTTCATGGAGATAAAGCTCTTGCCTTCCGAGGCGTGGCAGCTGGTCATCATGATGCGGCGGATGCCGGCCCCGGCGAAGGTCAGGTTTGTACACAGCGTATTGAGGGCCTCGTCGCCGGTATAATCCAGCTCGGCGAAGCGCGTAAATTCGATCTTATTCATGAGCTATCGTCCCTGCCTTCCTCTGGACTTCGCAGAGAACTTTCTCTGCGACCCAAGCGCCGGAACGATGGCCAGCGTGGGTATGCCGATGTAGTTGGTGATGTCATCCGCCGTCTTGATCTTGTCGTCGCGGATGAAGCGGACAACGAGGATCGCCGCCATCAGCAGGCCACCAACCAGGCCGCCGAGAACCGTATTGAGCATTTTTCTCGGGCTGACCGGTTCTAACGGCTCAAGCGCGACGGAGAACAGGCTTGGCTCTTCCGTACCCATCATCTCATAAATGTAATTCCGGGCGACATTGGCGTACTCGTTGGCCATGTTCGTCGCTTCCACGGGATCGTCCGAGGTGACGGTGATATAGAGTATTCGCGTATCAGAGGGATTGGTGATGGTAAGCATATCCTCAAGCTCTTCATATTCATAATCGAGGCCGAGGTTCTGCAATACCTGCTCGTGGACTTCCCAAGTTTTGAAGACTTCCTGATAGTCGGACGTCAAGTAGGAGCCGATTTGCAGGTCGGACAAATTAACCGCCGAATCGTTCCGCGCCATGACGTAAAGTTTGGACGTCGCCTCGTATTGGGGCGTAAGAAAGAAAAGGGATACCAGCAGCATGACAAGCGCGCCAACGACGACGGCGGCGACAAGTTGTTTGATGTGCTCGAGCAGATAATAGAACAGCTCCAACACATCCAGCTCGGTTTCCTGTTGCTCAAACTCCGCCGCATCGCTTATATCCAGGGTCTGGGAAGCGTGCCGGCGCCTTTTTTCCGTCGCTGCCATGGATCTTCCTCCGGTCTGAAAAACTAATTGGATCTATGAAAATCAACACCGGCCGGCGGGCAAGCGCCCGCCTAGCCAGCGCCCCGGAATCTGCTCCGGATTTGTTATGATTGACTCAGGTTCGAATAAGATCAGTTCAACAAAGGGGTGCCCGGCAGGGCGCGTGAATTCCCGTGCCCTGCCCAAAGCCATCAGGCTACGGCTGATCAGGCGAGGATGGCCAGCATGGTGATGCTGTCCTCGGCGATCTGAGCAAACACGTCCTCGGTGAAAGTGATCTCTACGAAACCATCAGCGTTAACAACTGCATCCAGAGCGATCCAGGTGACCACGTTGGTCTCGGGATCGAGAATGCCGAGCACGGGCACGACAACGTCGCCTTCCGCGAAGTCCACCGGGAACTCCATCTGAATGATGATGTCGCCGTAGGCGGGATCATACGCGGCAGCCATGGCGTTGAGCGGCAGGGCGAAGAACTCGCGCAGAACGAGATCGTCCGCGACCATGTTCAACGGCAGCTTTTCAGAGATCGCAGCCTGAACGTCAAGGCCGAAGTACTGCACGACCGGCAGGTCGTTGGCGGTGACGAAAGCGTTGATCGCCTCCAGGACTTCCTGGGCGGCGGCAACTTCTTCCTCAGACGCATCCGCGGGCTGCGGGACGGTGGCAAGGAAATCGGCGGGCAGCTCGATGCCCAGCGAAGAGAGCACGCCAACGACGGTGCCGTTGGTCATCAGCGTGGCGCTGGTGCTCGGGCTGCTGGTGCTGGGGCTGCTGGTGCTCGGGCTGCTGGTGCTCGGGCTGCTGGTGCTCGGGCTGCTCACGGCAAACGCGGAACCAACAGAAAGCACAAGAACCAGGGCAAGGACCAGGCTAATCAACTTTTTGCTCATAAGAATCCAAACTCCTCCTTTCCGCGCGCGCAAACCTATGTAGCGATTGCATGCGCGGCGCGAATCCCCTGAGTCAATATCGCAAAACACCGCAAGCGGCGTTCCGGGCTCATTCAGCCGGCTCGTAGAAGACCTCGATGACGAGATCCTTGAGAGCCTCCTCGTCGGCGTGGAACTCCATGTGGTCGTCCGGGCCGACGACGTTTTCGCCTTCCAGCGTGCGCGTGTGCTCGAGCGTATAATCGCGCGCGGCCCACGCGGTGTTGATCATCGCGCCGCGGGCCATGTCGGTCACCAGCATCGGCTGCAGCTGGTCGAACAGCTCGCCGATGAAGTCCGCGCTCTCCTCAAGGCGCGCGTAGACCATTTTGGCCAGCTCCGCCATGTACACGCGCTGGCGCTCCATGCGGGCCATGTTGCTGCTGTCGCCGATGTAGTAGCGCTGGCGGACGAAGTACTCCGCCTGCATGCCGTGCAGCGTCATCGTTTTGCCCGCGGTCATGGTCGGGTCGTAGGCGGTCAGGTCGTCTTCCAGGGTGACGGTGACGCCGCCCATGAAGTCGTTCAGTTCAGAGATGGCGTCCATGTTCATGGACACGTAGTAGTCGATGTCGATGCCCAGGAAGAGGTTCTTGACCGCTTCGCAGGTGTATTCGCAGCTCTGTTCCTTGCCATCGCCAAAGCCGTGGGAGAGGCAGAGCTGGGTCTTGACCGTGCCCGCTTCCTCGCCTAGCACGCCGAGGATGGTGATCTCCGTCATCACATCGCGGTTGATGTGGATGGGCGTGATGGTCTCGTTCTCCTCGTCGATGACCAGCAGCAGAAGGAAGTCGCTCTGGCCGCCGTTGCGGAAGCCGCTGCGCTCATCGTCGTACTGCAGGCGCGTGTCGATGCCCATGAAAAGAATGGTCTCAAGGCCGCGGCGGTACTGATAGGTCTGCCCGTCCTTCTCCAGCGTGGGCGGCTCCTCAAAGCGGTCGCCCAGGTCGCCGCGCACGGTCTTGGCAAAAGCGCCGCCCGCCAGCAGCGTCAGGCACAGCAACAGGGCCACCACGCCGCGCAGGGCGCCGCGAGCGTTTCGCTGTTTTTTCCGATCCATCATATATATTGCCTCCATAAACTGCATTTGTTCAGGGGATCTGCTTCTCCACAAGGTGGAACGCCAACCAGACGCTGCGCGTATTCCCCATGATCTCCATTTCCAGTTTGACCAGGCGCTTGCGCTTGTCCGCCCTCAGCACGCGGGCGTTGAGCGCTTGCAGGGCCCGTTCATTGACGCGGATAAAGCCGTCCTCCTCGACCGCCTCCAGGGAACCGACCACGCCGCCCGCGCGCAACAGCGTCTGGGCAAAGCGCCTGTCCCTTTCCAGAAGGTTGTCTTCCTTTCCAGCGCCGTCATAGGAAAGGATGCGGAGAACGTTGCTTTCTGTGTTGAGGATGGAGCGGGGCAACGGGCGATGAGAATATACAAAGATGTATCCGGGAAACAGGGGGCGCAGTTCCTCCACCCAGCCGTCGTCTTTCCAGAACGGCTTGAGCTTCTGCGGGAAAAGCGCGACCACGCCCTCTTTTTCTTCCAGCGCGCGCGCTACGCTCCGTTCCTTTCCCGTTACACAAAAAAGGCATTGTATATATTCGAAGCATTCTTCCATTCCCTCACCCCATCTGGATAAAGCTTCGCCCTTCGCATTCCCCCCGGATGCGACCAACCCCTCCTATGCACAAGCGTTCTTTTCCGCCACGCCATTGCTGTGAGCGGCGCAAACGCCTGCTTTTGGTCAACACGCCGTCCGCAACTTCGCCGCGCGGCGCCTTTTGGCGACAGCGGCAAAATATTACCCCCCCCCCGAAAATTTGGGGCAACAGGGGGCGCAACAGCCAGAGCTTGCCAACC
>DVGE01000239.1 GCA_018712885.1 Candidatus Pullichristensenella stercoripullorum
CCGATGTTCTCCTTCTTGATGTGGTGCAGTTCCGCGTGCGGGTGGAAAATGCCCAGCGGATGCTCTTTGCTGGTGCGGTTGTTGCGCAACACGAGGCTGAGGCGGTACTTGCCGTTCTCCATGCGCAGAATGGGCGTGATGGTGTTGTGCGGCTGATCCGTCTCGGCGTAGATGTCGCAGGCGGGGTCAGACCACTTGCGCCAGGCGGCCAGCATCTCGTCGGCAAGGGCGATGAGGTCTTCGCGCGAAGCGCTCTCCAGCCGCACGCAGCTCATCGGCCAGTCGGCCACGCAGGCGCTCACGCCCGCGCGCGGCTCCTTGAGGGCGATCCACACGCCCGCCTCGTCCATGGGGAAGCGGTGGTTGCCGCCCTGGAAGTGGTCGTGGGAGAGGATGGAACCGCCGACGATGGGCAGATCGGCGTTGGAGCCGATGAAGTAGTGGGGGAACTGATCGACGAAGTCGAACATGCGCACAAAGCCGTCGTGGGAGATGCGCATGGGCACGTGTTCGTCGTTGAGCACGATGCAGTGCTCGCCGTAGTAGAGGTAGGGGGAATACTGCATGTGCCAGCGCTTGCCGTTGAGCGTCAGCGGGATCATGCGGTGATTCTGCCGCGCGGGGAAGCCGATGCGGCCCGCGTAGCCGGGATTCTCCGGGCAGAGCATGCACTTGGGATAGCCGGTCTGCTTGGCGCTGCGCTGCGCGGCGATGTCGCGCGGGTCCTTCTCCGGCTTGGAGAGGTTGATGGTGATCTCCAGCTTCCCGGCCTCGGTGTCCTCGAAAAAGCGCATGTTCTTGGCGATGCGGTCCACCTTGATGTAGTCGCAGTCGCGGCAGAGCTTGTAGAACCACTCCGTGGCCGCCACGGGGCCATCTTCCCTGTACAGGGCGAAGAAGCGCTCGCGCACGCGCTGCGGTTCGGGCGTGAGCAGGCCCATCAATTTGGCGGAGAACAGGTCGCGCCGCTCGCCGCTGTCTTCAATGACGCCCCGCGCCGCGGCGTCGGCAGCCAGCGCGTCGAGCATCTGCGTGGCCGTCTCCGGCGCGGGGACGGCAACATAGTCGATCTCCTCCGGCGCGTCCATGCGCATGGCCTCCAAAATGCGGTTGACGTAGAAAGCCCGGTCCTGCGTCTCGATCAGCCCCTTGGCGATGGCAAAGTCTGTCAGGCGGTAGATCCATTCCGTCACATGCATATCCATCGTATCACCTCATCCATATTATCCAATAATATGATGCTTTTGTCAATTCCGGGCGCGTACATTTTGCGTCGCAAAGCGCAGCCTTGCCGCCTGGCGAACGAATGGAGCGCGCTCCCCGCGAAAACGATGACGGGCAGGGGCTTGCGGAACGGTACTGCTTTCGCGGTGATCGTCCCACCGCACAGGCAAAATAGCCTTTTCACGCCTCAAATTAACATACAGAGCTTGCGGTTTGGCGAAATTTGGATTAAAATGAATCCAAACGCACATTCCAAGGAAGAGAGGTCGATCAAGATGGATGTCCGCGCCCTGCTCAACGCCAACGACGCCCGACTGCGCGCCCTCTACGGCGGCGAAGTGCCCGCCGCGCGCTATGAATCCCTGGCCGACGCTTTCCGCGCGCATTTTTCGCGCGAGCCGCAGGCTTTCGTCTCCGCCCCCGGGCGCACGGAGGTCATCGGCAACCACACCGACCACAACCTCGGCCGCGTGCTGGCGGCGGCGGTGGATCTGGACACCGTGGCGGCGGTCGCGCCCAACGGCACGAGCCTGGTGACGCTCTGGTCCGAGGGTTACGACAAGTCGTTCGTGGTCGATCTTGCCGATCTCTCCGTCCATGAGGAGGAAAAGGAGACCACCTACGCCCTCATCCGCGGCGTGGCCGCGCGCCTCAAAGAGCTCGGCTACAAGGTCGGCGGCTTCGACGCCTGTGTGACCAGCACCGTGTTCAAGGGCTCCGGCCTTTCCAGCTCGGCGGCCTTCGAGGTCATGCTCGTGGCTGTGTTCGACGCCCTCTACAACGGCTGGGTGGTGGACGCCAAGCTGCGCGCCCAGATCTCCAAATACGCCGAAAACGTCTTCTTCGGCAAGCCATCCGGCCTCATGGACCAGATGGCCAGCTCCGTCGGCGGCCTGGTGACCATCGACTTTTTGCCCGACGACCCGGACGTGCGCGCCATCCAGTACGATTTCCAGAAGAAGGGCTACGCCGTCTGCGTGGTCACTGTCGGCGGCGACCACGGCGACCTCACCAGCGAGTACGCCGCCATCACCACCGAGCTGCACGAGGTCTGCGAAGCGCTGGGCGTGCGCGTGCTGGCGGAAACGAACGTCGAAGCGCTCAACGCCGCCCTGCCCAAGCTCAAAAACCGCGTGCCCGACCGCGCCATCCTCCGCGCCTTCCACTTCTTTGACGAGACCGCGCGCGTGGGCGAGGCCGTGGCCGCGCTGGAGCGCGACGACGTGCGTTCTTTCTTGGGCGCGCTGGTCGCCTCCGGCGAGAGCAGCTGGAAACTTTTGCAGAACCTCTACGTGCCCGGCAGCAGCAATCAGGAAATGCCGCTGGCGCTGGAGATGAGCCGGCGCATGCTCGCCGGACGTGGCGCGTGGCGCATCCATGGCGGCGGCTTTGCCGGCACCATCCTCGCCTTCGTGCCCATGGACATGCTCGACGCCTACCGCGCGCAGATGGACGCCGTCTTCGGCAATGGCGCGACGGTGGCGCTCTCCATCCGTCCCGAGGGCGCGGTGGTGCTTCAGTAAGAGGGGAGGAAACATATGCTCCTCATCCGCAACGCCCGCCTCTTTACCATGGAGGGGGACGGCTGTATCGACGGCGGCGATGTGCTCATGGACGGCGGCAAGGTCGTCGCCACGGGCACGAACCTGTCC
>DVGE01000240.1 GCA_018712885.1 Candidatus Pullichristensenella stercoripullorum
CCACCGCGCCGATCTCCATGCGCTTGGCGGCGTAGCCGGGGTGGTAAATTTCATCCACCAGCCCCGTGGCCAGGCCGATCTGGTTGCCGTAGGAGCTGTACCCCGCCGCCGCCGTGGTGGTCAGCATGCGCTGGGGCAGCTTGCCTTCGATGGTGTTCTCCACCGGCTGCGTGGGGTCGGCCGCGCCGGTGACGCGCATGGCCTGATACACGTAGCCGCGCCCGGAGAGCGGGTCGCGGATGGCGCCGCCGATGCAGGTGGCCGCGCCGCCGAAGGGCTCGATCTCCGTGGGGTGGTTGTGCGTCTCGTTCTTGAACAGCAGCAGCCACTTTTCCACGCCCTTGTCCGTCTCCACGTCCAACTTCACCGTGCAGGCGTTGATCTCCTCGGATTCGTCCAGATCGGTCAGCGCCCCGGTCAGCTTCAGATAGCGCGCGCCCACCGTGGCCATGTCCATCAGCGTCACGGGTCTGTCGCTGCGCTTGAGCGCGGCGCGGATCTCCAGATAGCGCCCGTAGGCCTTTTCCACGCGCGCGTCGTCAAAGCGCACGTCGGTAAACTCGGTGAGGAAGGTCGTGTGGCGGCAGTGATCGGACCAGTAGGTGTCGATCATGCGAATTTCCGTCAGCGTGGGGTCGCGGCGCTCGGACTGGAAGTACTTCTGGCAAAACGCCAGATCGGCGTCGTCCATCGCCAGCCCGTACTGGCGGCGGAAGGCGTCCAGCTCCGCCTCGCCATAGCCCGTGAAGCCCTCCATGACCGCCACGGTCTCGGGCAGGGCGTAGTCGGCGCGCAGCGTCTCCGGCTTTTCCAAAGAAGCCTCGCGGCGTTCCACGGGGTTGATGACGTGCTTTTTGAGCGTCTCCACGTCATTGTCGGACAAATCTCCCTTGAGGATGTACACCAGCGCCGTGCGCACGATGGGGCGCTCGCACTGGGCCATCAGCTGTATGCACTGGGCGGCGGAGTCGGCGCGTTGGTCGAATTGCCCGGGCAGGTACTCCGTGGCAAAGACCACGCCCTCGTCTTGCGGCAATTCGTCGTAGACGTCGTCCAGCTGCGGCTCGGAAAAGACGCTGTCCCGCGCCTGCATAAGCAGCGCCGCGTCCAGCCCCTCCACGTCGTAGCGGTTGAACAGGCGCAACCCGGTCAGGTTGGTCACGCCGAGGAAGGAACGCGCGTCCTTGAGCAGCGCGCGGGCCTCGTTGTCAAAGCCGGGCTTTTTTTCCACAAACAGGCGGTCAACCATGGTATCCCTCCACTTCCAGCGCCCGCTTGCCGATGTCCGAGCGCATGAACATGCCGTCAAAGCGCACCCTGCGGGCGGCGTCGTAGGCGCGGTCGACGGCGGTTTTGAGCGTGTCGCCCGTGGCCGTCACGCCCAGCACGCGGCCGCCGCTGGTGACGAGCTGCCCGTCCTTGACGGCGGTGCCGCTGTGGAACACCCACGTGTCATTAAGCGCGTCCGCGCCGCCTAAGTCGATGGCCTTGCCCTTTTCGTAGGCCTCAGGGTAGCCGCCCGAGGCGAGGATGACGCAGCAGGCCGCGCCGCCCTTGAAGCGCACGTCCACTTCGGAAAGGCGCTCCTCTTCCACGGCGCGCATGATGGTCAGAAGGTCGGTGTCCAGAAGCGGCAGCACCACCTGCGTCTCCGGGTCGCCAAAGCGGCAGTTGTATTCGATGACCTTGGGGCCGTCCTTGGTGAGCATGAGGCCGAAGTAGAGGCAGCCCTTGAAGGTGCGCCCCTCGGCGTTCATGGCCTGCATCGTCGGCAGGAAGATCTCCCGCATGCAGCGCTCGGCTACGTCATCCGTGTAGAAGGGGTTAGGGGCGATGGTGCCCATGCCGCCGGTGTTGAGGCCGGTGTCGCCGTCGTGGGCGCGCTTGTGATCCATGGACGAGACCATGGGCACCATGGCCTTGCCGTCGGTGAAAGCGAGCACGGACACTTCCGGGCCTTCCAAAAACTCCTCGATGACCACGCGGTCGCCGCTCTTGCCAAAGGCGTGGTCGCACATGGTGTGTTTGACCGCTTCCTCGGCCTCCCGCGTGCTCTTGCAGATGAGCACGCCCTTGCCCAGCGCCAGACCGTCGGCCTTGACCACCAGCGGCGCGGGCGTGGTGCGCACGTAGGCAAGCGCGGCTTCGGCATTGTCAAATACCTCGCACTTGGCCGTGGGGATGCCGTACTTCTGCATCAGGCGCTTGGAAAAGACCTTGCTGGCCTCGATCTCGGCGGCGCGCGCCTCGGGGCCGAAGCAGGGGATGCCGAGCGCGTGCAAACGATCCACGCAGCCCATGGCCAGCGGGTCGTCCGGCGCGACCACGGCGAAGTCGATGTGGTTTTCCGCGGCGAAGCGCGCCACGCCCTCTATGTCCGTGGCCTTGATCTCCACGCACTGCGCGTCCTGCGCGATGCCGCCGTTGCCCGGCAGGGCGTAGATCATCTCCACCTCGGGGTTCTTTTTCAGCATGCGGATGAGCGCGTGCTCGCGCCCGCCGCCGCCAACGACCATCAGCTTCATCGTTTTTCCTCCCCAAATCCTAGTGGTGGAACAGGCGCACGCCGGTAAAGGCCATGGCCATGCCGTACTTGTTGCAGGTGTCGATCACGTGGTCGTCGCGGATGGAGCCGCCGGGCTGCGCCACGTAGGAAACGCCGCTGCGGTGGGCGCGCTCGATGTTGTCGCCAAAGGGGAAGAAGGCGTCGCTGCCCAGAGACACGCCGGTGACGCCGGCGAGATATGCCTTCTTTTCCTCCGCCGTCAAAGGCTCGGGGCGCACGGTGAAGAAGTTCTGCCAGAC
>DVGE01000241.1 GCA_018712885.1 Candidatus Pullichristensenella stercoripullorum
CGCCGCCGAGCATATCCGCGGCCGCCAGCAGCATCGAAGGGCGCAGGCGCTTGCCGCCGGCCATGACGCTGTAACGCATGGCGTCGTTTACCACGACGCCGCCGGGCAGGAGCTGTTCAAGGCGCGCCTCCACGCGCGCCGCGTATTCCTTGAGCGTCGTCATTCCTCTTCTCCCTCCAGCGGTTCTTCGCCGTTCTCCGTCAGCACGCGGATGCGCTTGTCGCCTTCTTCCAGCAGCTTTTCCAGCCGCTTTTTCAGCGCCATGCCGCGCTCGAATGCCTGAAAGGATTCCTCCAGGGGCAGCGCGCCGTTCTCGAGGTCGCGCACCAGCGTTTCCAGTTCGTCCATACCCGATTCAAAGGTGAATTTATTCATCCGTTACCTCCGCCGCGACATTGCCGCCGCGCATATGCACTTCGATGGCGTCGCCCGCGCGCAAAGCGCTTGCTTCGGGGACGCACTTGCCATCCTTCAAAACCACGGCGTAGCCGCGGCGCACCACGCCCTCCGGGTCGAGCGCCGCGAGCGCGCGGCCGGCGACGAGCAGGCGGCGCTCCATGGCGTCGCGCTTCTTCGTCAGCGCCACAGGCAGGCGCGCGGCGAGCGCGGAAAGCGCCGTTTCCCGCCGCTCGATGAGCATGCGGCGCGGCACGGTCAGCGCCGGGGAAGCGGAAAGCGCCTGCAAGCGCGCGCGGCGGAGCTGCTGCGCGCGCAAAAGCGCCGAGGTCATCTGGCGCGAAAGCGCTTCGACCGACTGTTTGAGCTCCGCGATCACCGGCACGGCCAGTTCCGCGGCGTTGGAGGGTGTGGAGGCGCGCGCGTCGGCGGCAAAGTCGGCGATGGTAAAGTCCGTCTCGTGGCCGACGCAGGAGATCACCGGGATGCGCGAGGCGGTGATGGCGCGGGCGACGACCTCCTCGTTGAACGGCCAGAGGTCTTCGAGCGAGCCGCCGCCGCGACCGACGAGGATCACGTCCGGGCGGCCGTCCGCATTGAGGCGCTCGATGGCGCGCACGATCTCCTCCGCCGCGCCCGCGCCCTGCACGGCGCAGGGGGCGAGCAGCACGCCCACGTTGGGGTCGCGGCGTTTGGAGACGCGGATGATGTCGCGGATGACCGCGCCCGAGCGCGAGGTGGCCACGCCGATCACTTTGGGGAGCAGCGGAAGCTCGCGCTTGCGGGCGGGGTCGAACAGTCCCTCCGCAGCCAGCTTCTTCTTCAATTCCTCAAAGCGCAGATAGAGGTCGCCCACGCCCTCGCGCGCCATCGAATCCACGTAGAGCTGGTAACTGCCGCTCTGCACGAACACGGAGGCCGCGCCGCGCACGGTGACGCGCATGCCGTCCTCGGGCGGGAAGGCCAGCTTCGCCGCCTGCTGCCGCCAAAGCACGCACTGCACGCGCGAAGTCTCATCTTTTAAGGCGAAGTAGCAGTGGCCGCTCGTATAGCGCTTGAAGCCGGAGATCTCGCCGCGCACGGCGACGGCGCGCAGCACCGGGTCGCCGGCCAATTTGCGGCGCACGTACTCGTTCAGTTCCGTGACCGAGAGGGCCCACTTGTCATCCATGCCGCTTTTCCGCCGCGAGGATGGCGTTTTGCATCAGCATGGCGATGGTCATCGGCCCCACGCCGCCGGGGACGGGGGTGATGGCGCCGGCGACCGGCTCGGCGCTTTCAAAGTCCACGTCGCCCATCAGCTTGCCGTTGTCCAGACGGTTGATGCCCACGTCGATGACCGCCGCGCCGGGCTTGATCATGTCGCCGGTGATCATGCCGGGGCGGCCCACCGCGGCCACGAGGATGTCCGCGTCGCGGGTGAAGCGCGCCAGGTCCTTCGTGCGCGAATGGCAGACGGTGACGGTGCAGTGCTCATTGAGCAGCAGCATGGCCATGGGCTTGCCGACGATGTTCGAGCGGCCGACCACCACGGCGTGCTTGCCGGAAAACTCCACATTGGCGCGGCGCAGAAGCTCCATGCAGCCCGCGGGCGTGCAGGGCAGGACGGAGGTCTGGCCGGTGAAGAGGCGGCCGGCGTTGACCACATGGAAGCCGTCGGCGTCCTTTTCCGGGGCGATCTCCGCCAAAACGCGCGCCTCGTTGATGTGCCTGGGCAGGGGCAGCTGCACCAGCATGGCGTCCACCGCCGGGTCATCGTTGAGGGCGCGTATTTGGGCGATGAGCTCTTCCTCGGTCACATTTTCGGGGAAAAGCAGTTCGCGCGATTCGATGCCGATCTCCTCGCAGGCGCGCTTTTTGTTGCGCACGTAGATCTTGCTGGCCGGGTCGTCGCCCGCCAGCAGCACCGCCAGACAGGGAACGACGCCGTCTTTGCGCAGGGCCTCGGCCCGCGTCTTCAGTTCCGCGCGGATCTCCGCCGCGACCTGTTTACCGTTCAGGATCGTTGCCATGGATGTATTCCTCCCAACCGATGAGCGCCACGCCGCAGGCGTTGTCGCCCGACATTTCCGGCTTTCCCCAGTGCAGACGCACGGGGCAGTTCAACTTTTGCAGACGCGCGGGCAGAAGCTCGCGCAGAAGCGCCGAGGACGCCACGCCCCCGGAGATGAGCGCCGCGCTGAGGCGCGTTTTTCCATAGGCCCAGCCAATGAGCCAGGCCACCGCGCGGGCGAGATAGGAATAGACCTCCGCGGCCACGTCCTCTTTGGCGGCGCCGGCATCCAGCATGCGCATGGCCTGCGCCTCGGCCCCGGAGAAGGAGACTTCCCCTTCGCGGTGCGAGAGCGGGAAGGCGCTTTTTGCCGCGCCCTGCCGCGCCAGCTTTTCCAGCGCCGGGCCCGCCGGGAAGGAAAGGCCCACGCGCACGCCCACGCGGTCGACGAGCTGGCCGGCGTGCAGGTCGTTGGAGCCGCCAAGCAGCTCGACCTTCAGGCCCGGGCGCACGCGCAGCGCCTCCGTGGTGCCGCCCGAGAGGTGCAGTGCGAGGAACTCTTCCGGCAGCGCCCCCGCGCCCTCCATGGCGGCGCGCACATGGCCCTGCTGGTGGCTGGTCTCATAAAAGGGCACGCGCAGAGAGGCGGCGACGGCGCGGGCAAAGCCCGTCCCCGCGGTGAACACCGGCATATAGGAGCCTTCGGCGTCGCGCGGGCGGGCGCTGGCGCACACGCAGGCGATCTGCGCTTCTCCGGCCTTGGAAAGCATGTCCTCCAGGAGCGCGGGCAGGCGCTGCACATGCTGGAACAGCGCCTCGGACTGGCGCAGCCCCCGCGCCCCCTGCTCGACGTCCAGCAGGCGGCGGCGGCTCAAAAGCGCGCCATCCTCCACCGCCAGCGCCACGGAGGTGGTGTAGCAGCTGGTGTCGATGCCCAGCGCGGCCTTCATCGCGCCATGCTCCGGGAGATGCTGCCCAGCACGCCGTGGATGAACTGCGGCGATTTTTCGCCGGAATACTGCCGCGCCATCTCCACGGCTTCGTTGACGATGACGGCCTCGGGGGTCCTGCCCAGCGAAAGCTCGTAGGCCGCCAGCCGCAGGATCGCCAGATCGACGCGCGAGATGCGCTCCAGCGTCCAGCCGCGGGCGTTTTCCTCGATGCGGCGGTCGAGCTCGGCGACGTTCTCCACGACGCCGTTGAACATGCGTTCCATAAAGGCGCTCTCTTCTTCGCCGGGCTGCACGCCCAACAGGTCGATGCGCGTATCCTCGCCGCCTTCGCCGCCCATTTCCCATTCGTAGATCAGTTTCATGGCGTGCGTGCGCGCCGTGACTCGGTTCATTCTTCCCCGCTCCTTTTGACACAAGCATTGCGGTGGCGCATCTCGCGCCGCCGCAATGCGTTCTCGTGGGTCTGCGCTATGTCAGTACGGTCGTTCTTTCTCGCCGTCCTCGGTCTCAAGCGCGTCCGCATCCTGTATCAGGGGCGCGAACGTCGCCTCACGAACAGCTTCGTCTTCTTCCTCTTCGCCATCTGGAGCGTCGTCGCCCGCGGCTTCGGATGGAGCGTCTCCGTCCTCCAACGGCGCAAAACCGCTGTTCCAGTCATCTTCCTCCGGCGCAGCGTTCTCCGCGTGCAAAGATTCCGCCTCCTCGAAGACGGAGGCGTCGTCCACGCCCTCGCCCGCGCTCTCAGGCACTTCCGGCACGGGCTCGGCGGCCTCCTGCGCGGCGATGGCTTCGACGCTCTCCTTTTTGCCCCTGCGGCCGGCCTTCCAGTTCGGCTTCTTCCACTCGGGCTTCGCGTCCGGGCCGGAGAGGGCGCTGACAACGATCTGCACGTCGCGCACCGTCACGCCGCAGTTTTTCTCGATGGCGTCGCGGATGGACTTCTGCATGTTTTTGGTGACGGTGGGCACGTGCGCGCTGGCCTTGAGGATGAGTTCCACGGACAAGGAGACGGCATCGCCCTCGCTTTGCACGCAAATCTTCATATCCTTGACGTCCGGCACGCGGCCAATGGCCTGCCGCGCCATCTGCGAGATCGCCGTCAGGGACATGTGTACCTGCGAACCATCCTCCGATTCGACGGGGACGAACGAGGTGGGCACGCGCTTTTTGCCCTTGCCAAAGAGCATCATCAGCATGTAGGCGCTCAAAAGCACGACGATGGCCGCCAGCCCCAGGCCGATGACCACGGAGAGGAAGCGCCCCGCCCCCTGCTCCAGACCGGCGAACATGGCGCCCAGCAGATCCACGCCGAACCCTCGCAGCGCCATGCAGACGCTGAAGGCCAGAGCGATGAGTACGTAGAGGAACATCAGGACCTTGTCCCAAAAACTCGTCTTCATGGGGCCTCCTTTCCTCCGGCGGCGCCGGACGAAGCTCGCCGGGCGCGGACAGAGCGCCGGGCGCGGGCGGGTATGTCTTTACAACTCGTGTTTTTCTTCGCTCGGCTCCGCTTCCGCCGTTTCTTCCTCGCCGGGCAGATCGCTGAGGTCTTCAGGGTCGATGGGCTCCATGTCCTCGGCCTCGTCGACGTCGTCTTCTTCATCTTCGACTTCGGGGACGATTTTCTCCTCGGGGATGCCGTCAAGGTCGTCGTCTTCGTCGAGTTCGAGGTCGAG
>DVGE01000021.1 GCA_018712885.1 Candidatus Pullichristensenella stercoripullorum
TAGACGATGCAATAGCTGTTCGCGGGAATGGATGTTCCCTCGGGGAAAACATACTTGGCAAGGTCGTTGGGGTCGTCGGTGAGGGTATAGCCGGCGAGGGAGACCGGCTGCGCGGAGGTGTTGTAAAGCTCTATGTAGTCGTAATACTCGCCATCGGCGCTGCGGGCGTAGGTGCGGTTCTGCGAGGAGGCCTCGGAGATGACGATGGGGCTGTCGGCGCTGGCCACGTCCAGAGAGAGGTGATCCTCCAGCGTGTTGGGCAGGCCGGGGGTGTAGTCGGCGCTGACGCCCCACGCGCCGTCCTGCTGGGCGCGGCGGTAGACGAAGTTGCGCTCCAGACCCGGCACCTCCACGGCGTCCACGCGCGCGCCCTCGGCGTCGTACAAACCGAGGGTGACGCCGGAGGCGCTCAGGCGGAAGGGCGCGTGCAGCGCGTAGCCGGCGGCGTTTTTCAGCGTGCCGTCGCAGTAGATGAGAAGGTATTCGCCCGGGGCGAGCGTGACGTCCGGAAAGATGAGCGGGGCGAGGGCGTCGTCGGCGTTCAAAAGCGTGTAGCCCTTGAGGGACACGTCCGTCGCGCCGGTGTTGACGAGCTCCACCCAGTCGGTATACTGGCCGTTGTCGGCTTGAAAGGCCGAGGCGTTGGAGGTCATGACCTCGCTTATGCGCACCATGGAAGTGGAAAGGCGCTCGTCCACGGCGGCGCTGACCGGGGCGGGCAGGAAACTTTGCAGCAAAAAGCCCGCCGTCAGCGCCAGTACGCAGACGACGGCGAGGATGGCCAGGCCGCGATGCGCGCCCTGCGGCGGACGCGCGGAACGCGAAGCCTGCGGCGGACGTGCGGAACGCGAAGCCCCTGCCGGACGCGCGGAACGCGAAGCCTCCGCCGGACGCGGACGCGCCGCGGGCGCCTTGGTATTCGACGTATGTTTGCCTGTGGGCAACGGGCACACCTCCTGCGCCGTGAAAACGACATATCCCTATTTCATCATACACGAGCGGCGCGAAAATACAAGGCGTTACGGCGAAATTTCACGCATTTTTCCAAATCCCGAGCGCCCCAGCTCGTCGCCCTCGCGGGTGAACTGGCCCACGCGCACGCGGCTGTCTTCCGTCACGCCGTTGGCGCGGGCGATGAGGCGCGTCTCGTCGGCGAAAACGGCGTTCTTGCGCTCGCCATCGACGAGTATGTCGCTGTAGGTGGTAAAGTTCTGGCCGTAGACGCTGATGGTGGCGGTGGCGGGGTCGTAGGTGAAGCTCTCGCAGACGATGGGCTCGGTGCCCAGCTGCAGCTCAGTGGGCTGATAGGGCGAATCGCCGCCGTAGATGTTGTGGTCGCCGTAGAGCATGTCGTATTCGAGCACGCGCAAAAAGGAGAGGTAGTCGTCCTCGTCGCAGTCGGGCGCGAAGTTCTGGTGGAAGCGCGTGAGGATGCCGGTATGGATGTTGAGCTGCCCCAGCACGTAGGCCGAGAGCTGGAAGGCCTGCAGATCGCCGCCCTCCATGTCAAGGCCGAAGTTGTTCCACAGCACGTAGGTGGTCTGGTAGAGGTCGCCCGTGGCCAGCTCGTCCGTCTCGATGCCCAGCGCGGGCAGATGATCGCCGTAGAGCACCAGCACGGTCGGCTCGTCAAAGTCCTCAAGCTCGTCGATGAGCGCGCCGATAAAGGCGTCCACCTGGGAAAGCTCGTTGACGTAGTTCTGCAGCGCCGTGGCGTTCACCGTTTCCGGGGCGGCGAGCACGGCGATGTCGTCAAGGCCCTCCACGGGCGTGTCGGGGTATTTGCCGTGCGACTGCACCGTGACGGTGAAGACAAAATCGCGCCCCGGCGTGGTGGTCAGCGCCTTCATCGTCTCGCCGGTGAGCACGCTGTCGTGCGCCCAGCCCAGGGCGTTGTAGGTCAGGCCGTTCATGTACTCCTGCGGCACGAAGCGGTCGAAGCCCAGCTGCGCGTAGACGGTGTTGCGGCCGTAGAAGGTGCCGGTATAGTTGTGCACGGCGGTGGCGGTGTAGCCCAGCTCCTTCAGGTTGAAGGCGACCGTCTCGCAGGTGGTGTCCTGCAAAATGGTGTTGTAGGGGAATTCGCCGGCGCCGAAGTAATCGAGGTTCATGCCGGTGAGCACCTCGAATTCCGTATTGGCCGTGCCGCCGCCCACGGAGGGCACCTTGAGCTGCCCGTGAGGGCAGGTCTCCATCAGTTCGCGGAACACGGGGATGGGCTCCCTGGAGTATTCCGCGTCCACCAGGTCGTGGACGTTGAAGAAGGATTCCAGCTGCACGAAAACGACGTTGGGCGTCAAGGGTTCCGCCTCTTCCGGCTCGGGGGCGGCGGTGGGCTCGATGACGTCGTCGGCGATCTCCTCCACCAGCTCCTCGGAATACTCCGTGGGGCGGGAGATGCCGAAATCGGCGAAGGTATAGGTGAAGCCATAGGCGAAGCCGTAGTTCTGGTAAGCGTCCACGAGGCTGGTCTTTTCCCAGTCGATGTCGCCCACCTCCACGGAGACCTTGCCCACCACCAGCGTCAGCGCCGTCACCGCGCAGAACACGCCAACGCTCACCGCGCGGTCGAAAGGCTCGCGCTTGCGGCACCTGACCACGAGGAGCACGATGCCGGCAATGAGCAGCGCCGCGCCGACGAACATGCCGGCGATCTCATACCACTTGAAGTAGACGGTGATCATCTTCAGCCCGTCGGGGATGAGCAGCACATCGCGCGTGGTGAAGGGCAGAACGCGCGTCACCTGCACGATGGAATTGACCGCCCCCAGCACCACCCAGAGGATGCCCAGCGCCCAGCGCGTGCCGCGGCGGCGGCGGAAGAGCTCGGCAAAGAGGAAGGTGTTGAAGATGATCTCCACGTTGAAAAGGAACATCCACGGATGTCCCGTCAGGAAAAGGATGAGTTTTTCCGGCGTGTGATGGTTCAAAAGCTCGATGACGAGCGCCAAGACCAGCGAGACGGGCAGCATGTACCACGTCTCGCGGATGAATTTTCTAAACGCCTGTGCGCGCGTGGAAGCCATGGTCTCCCCCTGTTATGCGTTGTTCTCCATGGCCGGCTCGCCCGCGGGGGCGGCCGGCGCGGTCTGCGCGAGGGTGTCGGCGTCCACGAGGGCGCGCGCGCGCGTCTCGCGCTCGGGATAGCCCTCGGCGCCGGGGACCACGCGCATCATGGATTCGATGGCGCACTGGATCATGCCGTCGTCCGGCTCGCGGGTGGTGATGTGCTGGATGGCCACGCCCGGGGCGGAGATGATGCGCGTGAGGCGGTTGTCGTGCCGCCCGGCGTACTGAATGAGCTCATAGCCGACGGAGATGAGGATGGGGAAGGTGAGGATCTTCAGCCCGGTGCGCAAAAACGGGTTGTCCACGCGGATGAACATGGAAACGACGATGCCCACCAGCAGCATCAAAACCAGGAACGAGGTGCCGCAGCGCGGGTGGAAGCGCTTTTGCCGGCGCACGTTCTCCACCGTCAGCGGCAGGCCCTTTTCATAGCAGAAGATGGTCTTGTGCTCCGCGCCGTGGTACTGGTAGGTGCGGCGGATGTCCTTCATCAGCGCCGTGGCCATCACGTAGCCAAGGAAGATGACGATGCGGATCACGCCCTCGAACACGCTGCGCAGAAAGTAGTTCTGGGCGATGGCGGGAAAGGCCATGGACAGCCAGGTATACAACTGCACCGGCAGGTACATAAACAGAAGCACCGCCAGCGCCACCGCCAGCACCGTGGCGATGGGCATCATGAACTTTTCCAGCACATCCTCCATCTTCAGCGCGAATTTGGACTTCTTCGCCCGCCGCGCCTCTTTTTCCGCCTCCTCCTCGGCGGCCATGCCGGAGAGGTCGGCCGAGCGCATCAGGCACTTGTAGCCGATGCTCAGCGAGTCGATGAGGCCGAATATGCCGCGGATGAAGGGCTTTTTGCAGATCGCCGGGCGCTGCGAACGCACGGTGGGATAGATCTCGATCTCGACATCGCCGGCGGTGTTGCGCACGGCCATGGCCGTGTGCACGCTGCCGCGCATCATCACGCCTTCCAGAAGCGCCTGACCGCCGATGCTGGTGTACTTGCTCTTTGCCATATATATTCCTTTCGCGCGCCGAAGCGCTGCAATCTTTCCTTTCTAATTATACACCTTTGCCGCCCTATGTCAAACGCCGCGCTTGGACATAAGTGTGTCATTTGCGTGTCATCCGTCCATTTGTCCGCCCAACCGTGAACAAACCGTGAACTTGGAGGTTAAAACATTGTATCTTTCGCCGCTTTGTGCTATAATCGGACGCAGTCCCAGCCGGCGCGCGCCGGCCCATCAACGACAAGGAGGAAACATCCCATGACCATGAAGCGAATTCTCTGCGCCCTTCTGTGCGCGCTGCTGCTCGCCGCTGTTCCGGCGATGGCCGAAGACGCGGACAAGGACGCGCGCATCGCCGAGCTTGAGGCGCAGGTGGCCGAGTTGCAGGCGCAGGTGGACGCCTACCACCTCAAAGAGCTCGTCGCCACGTTCGACGGCGGCGAAGTGCCGCTTGACGAGGCCGAGAGCCTTTACGACCTGAGCGTCACCCAGTACGCCCAGATGGGCATCGACGTGGTCGCCTACGGCATGGACGGCATACTGCGCGAAGTGGTGGTCGACACGCTGGCCGAGGAAGCCATCGTGCAGTACATGGCGGGCGAGCTCGGCCTGGGCCTGACCGAGGAACAGCAGGCGCAGTTCGCCGAGGAAGCGCAGGCGACCTACGACAGCCAGGTGGATTCCTACTACCAGACCTATCTGGCCGGCCAGTATGAGAGCGAAGAAGACGGCCTGGCCGTGGCTGCGCAGGCCCTGGACGAAATGGGCTATTCCTATGAGTCCTACCTGGATTCGCTCACCAGCACCCAGCTGTCTACCAACGTCTACGACTACGTGACCAAGGACGTGGCTGTCAGCGAGGAAGACGTCGAAGCCGCCTACGACGAATACGTGGCTGCCGACGAAGCCAACTACGCCGACCCCTACCAGTTTGAGAACGCCTTCTCCAGCGGCGTGACCATCTACTACACGCCCGAAGGCTACCGCAACGTCAAGCACATACTCTTCAAGTTCGACGACGACCAGGCGACGCGCTATGACGAGCTCTCTACTCGCCTTGCCGACCTCGAGGCCGAACAGGTGGCCGCTGCGGAGGCCGCCGACGCCACGCCCGCGCCCGAGGCCGAGGATGGCGAAGCCGAGTCTCCCCGCGCCATCACCGAGATCGAGGCCGACATCGCCCAGGTCAGCGCCGACCTCGACGCGCTGTATGAAGAGCTGATGCCCGAGGCCGAGGCCGCCATCGAGCGCTTCAACGCCGGCGAGGACATCGACGCCCTCATCGCCGAATTGAACGACGATACCGGCATGCCCGAGACCGGCTACGCCGTGTCCACCACCGCCGAGGCCTCCGCGCAGGCCTGGGACCCCGCCTTCACCGAGGGCGCGCTCTCCATTGAGGAAGTGGGCGGCCTTTCCGCTCCCGTGCGCGGCGTGTACGGCATCCACCTGATCTACTACGCGGGCGACATCACCCCCGGCGCCACGGCGCTGGAAGAGGTCCACGACGAAGTGGAGAGCCTGACCTTGCAGAACAAGATCAGCCAGACCTACGCCGACCAGATCAGCGCCTGGAAGGAAGAGCTCCACCTGGTGACCTACCCCGAGCACCTGGCGTAAGCGCACAGAGCGCCCCGCTTCCGCATATCGCGGGCGGGGCGCTTTTTTGCACGTTGCAGAGTTTACACAGGCGTGCTATAATGCCTTTTTGCCGGCTGTGCCGGAAAATCACTCTGTGCGGAGGTCCTGTCCTTCATGGCATTGAAAAAACCCGAACGGCAGTGGGACGCGGTCATCCGCCCGCGCAACGGCTGGTTCGACATCAACTTCCGCGAGCTTCTGCACTACCGCGACCTGATCTTTTTGCTGGTCAAGCGCAACATCACGCTGCTTTACAAGCAGACGGTGCTCGGCCCGGCGTGGATCATCATCCAGGCGGCGCTGAACTCGCTGGTGTTCACGGTGGTGTTCGGCGGCATCGCCTCCCTGCCCACGGACGGCATGCCCCAATTCCTCTTTTACATGGCGGGCAACCTCATCTGGGCCTATTTCTCCAACGCCCTGAAGCAGACCTCGACCACGTTTTTGACCAACTACCACCTCTTTGGCAAGGTCTACTTCCCGCGGCTGACGGTGCCCATCAGCGTGGTGCTCTCCAAGCTGTTCAACTTCTTCGTGCAGTTTTTGCTCTTCGCCGCCTTCTGGATCTACTACGCCGTGCAGCCCGGCACGGCGGTCAAGCCCAACTGGCAGCTGATCGCCTTTGTGCCGCTGGTGCTTTTGCAGGTGGGCATGCTGGCCATGGGGCTGGGCATCATCATCTCCTCCCTGACCACGCGCTACCGCGACCTGACGCTGCTGGTGAACCTCTGCGTCAACCTGTGGATGTACGCCACGCCCATCGCCTACCCCGCCTCGATGGTGATGGAGAAGTACCCCCATCTCATCGGCCTGTACATGCTCAACCCGGTCACGCCCATCGTGGAATACTTCCGCTCCGCCTTTTTGGGCACGGAGGCGTTCGGCCTTGCCTACATGCCGGTCTCGGTGGGCATGACGCTGCTGTTGTTCATCGTCGGCGTCCTGCTGTTCTCGCGCATCGAAAAGACGTTCATGGACACGATCTGAGGGGAGGGACGACGCTGCATGGCTGAACGCACGCTGGAGATCGACCACGTCTCCAAGGAATACCGCCTCGGCGCCATCGGCGCGGGCACGCTGTCGGCCGACCTGCGCGGCTGGTTCGCCCGCGTGCGCGGCAGGGACGACCCCAACCGCAAGATCGGCGATACCACGCCCCGCGGCGGGCACGAATACTTTCTCGCCCTCAACGACGTCTGCCTCAACACCGACCGCGGCGACGCGCTGGCGCTGGTGGGGCGCAACGGCGCGGGCAAGAGCACGCTTTTAAAGCTCATCTCCCGCATCACCGCGCCCACGAAGGGCGAGATCCGCCTGCGCGGCCGCGTGGCCACGCTTCTGGAGGTGGGCACCGGCTTCCACGCCGACCTCACCGGGCGGGAGAACATCTACTTAAACGGCGCCATCCAGGGCATGCGCCGCGCCGAGATCGACAAAAAAATGAAGGAGATCGTCGAGTTTTCCGAGATCGAGCCCTTCATCGACACGCCGGTAAAGCGTTACAGCTCCGGCATGTACATCAAACTGGCCTTCGCCGTCGCCGCCCACCTCGACCCGGACATCCTCATCTGCGACGAGGTGCTGGCCGTGGCCGACGTCTCCCGCGGCGGCCGCACCGTGCTCTACGTGAGCCACAACATGCGCACCGTCAAGCAGCTGTGTACGCGCGGCATCTACCTGGAGAGCGGCCGCCTCGTCTACGACGGCACCGTCTCCCGCGCCATCGACCTCTACGCCGGCAGCGGCATGCGCTCGGTGGACCGCGACCTGGACGCCATGCGCCGCGGCCGCACGCTGGGCGTGCAGATGCGCATGCTGCGCTTGCGCGTGGAAAATTCCGAGACCATGGAATACCAGATGGACGATGTGATGGAATTTTCCCTCGCCTTCCGCGCCGCCGTGCCGGAGAGCCGCTGCCGGCTGCGCCTGGTGCTGATGAACAATTCCGCCGCGCCCGTGGCCATGACGCAGACGGAGGAGTTCTCCGTTTGCGCTGGCGACGAAAAAACGCTGCGCGTGCGCTTCCCGCTTGATAACATCGCCCCGGGCGAGTTCAGCATCCAGCTCTCGCTGGTGGGCGGCGACCCGCGCGGGCGCAGCCTTTACTACGACACGCTCGAAGACGTGGGCCACTTCGTCATCGTCGACGACCCCGCGCGCACCGCCGGCTTTTTGTGGACGGAATCGCTGTGGGGCAACATGCGCCTGCGGGAAATGGAGCTGATGGGATGATGAGACCCGCCAGGACCGTCGCCGCCATCCACGACCTGAGCGGCGTGGGCCGCTGCGCGCTGACGGTGGTATTGCCCGTTTTGAGCGCGATGGGCGCGCAGGTGTGCCCCGTGCCCACGGCGGTGCTCTCGGCGCACACGGCCTTTTCCGGCATCGCCGTGCGCGACCTGACCGACTTTCTGCCCGCCTACCTCGACCATTGGCGGGCGCTCGGCCTGCGCTTTGACGCCGTGTACGCCGGCTATCTGGGAAGCCCCGCGCAGGTGGAGATCGTCTCCGATCTCCTCGCCGAACAGGAGGGCGCCCTCAAGGTGCTCGACCCAGTGATGGGCGACGACGGGCGGCTGTACAGCGGCATGGCCGAGGAGATGCCGGCAAAGTGGCGCTCCCTCTGCGCCCACGCCGACGTGGTGACCCCCAACATGACCGAATACGCGCTTTTGAGCGGCGAGGCGTACTCCCTCGCCCCGCGCACGCGCGCGCAGGCGGAGAAGGTGCTGCGGAATTTGCTGGACATGGGCGCGAAGAGCGCCGTCGTCACCTCGCTGCCGTTGGAGGACGGCCTCGCCAACGCCTACATGCGCCGCGAAGACGGACAAATGGGCGTATGCGCCTTCGAGCGCCTCGACGCCCACTATCCCGGCACCGGCGACCTCTTTGCCAGCGTGCTCACCGGCGCGCTTCTGCGCGGCGAGGGGCTGGAGGACGCGGTCGGCCGCGCCACGGATTTCACCCGCCTGTGCGTCAGGCGCAGCATGCGCTTTTCCACGCCCGTCAACTACGGCGTGGATCTCGAACCGCTGCTGCCCCGGTTGTGGGAAAAGGGCGCGGAATGACCGCCCCTTCCCTCTGGTAAAAAACGCCCCGCCATCCTGCGCCCGTGCGCGCGGCCCTGGCCGCGCCATGCTCTACCGCAACGCGCCCTGGCGGGGCGCTTTTTTCATCGCATCCGTCTCATTTCAGGGCGCGCGCGCCCGGCATACGCCGACGCACAGCACCGTCATGTCGTCCCGACGCCTGCCCTCCGCGGCCTCCGCCGCGCGCAGCAGTTCCTCGCTGAGCCGGTCCGGTCGCAGCGTCCACCCCCTTTGCAGCGCCCCTTCGAGCGCGCCGTCCCCAGCTTCCATGGCTCCGTCCGAGCCCATGACGATCACGTCTCCCTCGCGCACATCCACCTCCTTGCACATGCCGCTCACGCCTTCGAGCACACCCAGCGGCAGCCTGCCGCCCTCGACGGCGCGCACCTCCCCTCCGCGCGCCAGCAGCGAACGGCTGGCCGCCAGTTTCCAGAAGCGCGCCTTCCCCGCGCGCGCGTCGAGTATGCACAGATCGACGGTGGCGAACATGTCGCCCGTCCCGCGGCGCACGAGCAGCGCGTTGGCCGCCTTCAGCGCCGCTTCCGGCTCCACGCCCGCCGCCAGGAAGCGCCAGATGAGGCGCGCGGCGCGCTCGCTCTCCTCGCGGGCGGCCTCGCCCGTGCCCATGCCGTCGCAGATGAGCGCCAGCATCCGCCCGTCCGGCAGGCGGCGCAGCAGGTGCGCGTCGCCGCTGGGCGCGCCCGGCTCGAACGAACGCGCGCTCGCGCCCCAGCAGAAGTCCAGACGGGGCGGCTCCCGGGGCCGGACGCGCGCGCGGGCGAGCTCGCCGAGTATGCGCTCGGCCTGGCGGAACATCTCCCCGGCGCAGGCGTCGGCCTCGCCGCGCAGGTTGCCGGCCTCCTGCCGCGCCACCGCGCGCAGCCGCTCCCCCCGGCGGCAGACGCGCAGCACGTCCGGCGGCACCTCCTCGTCCGGCGCCGCTTCCCCGCCTTCGCGGGCGGCGTCGCGCAGCGCCTGGCAGAACAGGCGCACGGCGCGGCCATCCTCCCCCGCCCAGCAGCGCGCGTAACTGGGGCAGGCGTCGCAAAGGCGCGCGCGCATGTCCAGCAGCGCCGCCGGCTCATCCGGCAGGTTCGCCACACCCGCCGCCAGCTCCCCAAAGGCGGCGCTGAGGGCTCCCAGGGCGCGGGAGGCTTCCTCGCGCTCCCGCGGCGGCGCGCGGAAGAGCGCCCCATCCAGTTTGGCGAGCCACGCCTCGGGCGCGAGCACGTAGCCGAGCGCCGCCAGCGCCGGCAGCAGTGCCCCGGGGTGATCTGCGGGCGCGTAGAGGCCGAGAAGCCCGGCGCAGAGCACGAAGGCCGGGGCCGCGAACAGCCGCCCCCGCGCGCGCAGCAGCCCCGCCGCCGCCCCGCCGAAGCACACCGAGGCCGCCGCCACCAGCGTGCCGCCGCCGGCGAGCAGGGCGCAGAAGGAGAGCGCCCCCAGCGCCGCCGCCGCGCCCAGCGAGGCGTGCGCCGCCGCAAGCGTCCACAAACAGGAAAGCAGATAGGCCCCCGGCGGCCAGAGGGCGCAAAGCCCCATGAGCAGCGCGAAGGCAGTAAGCGCCGCGCAAGCGCGCTCGTCCGCCCCCACGCGCGCGCCGGGCCGCCAGTAGAGGAAGCGGCGCATGGCCGGGGCGCAGAGCACCGCCACGCAGGAGGACAGAAGCGCCAGGAACGATGGATACGGCTCCAGCCGCGCCGCCGCCAGCCCCGGCAGCAGCGCCCCCAGCCCGGAAAGCAGCGCGCACAGCGCCCCTTCGTCCAGGCGTGGGCGCGCTGCCGCGCGGTCGAAGACGAGCGTGCCCAGAAGGATGAGCGCGCAGCCGGCGGGCAGGAGCAGGTCTACCTCCGTCAGCGGGAAGCGCAGCGCCCCCAGCGCACAGCCGAGCAAAAGCGCCGCCGGGCTCACGCGCGCCTGCAGGCCCGCCGCGAACAGCGCCAGCGCGAACGGCGCCAGCCCCAGCAGCATCCGCGCGCGCGCCAGCAAAAACAAAAGCCCCGCCGCCAGCGCCCCGCGCAGGAACCGTTCCCCATCCACGCGATGCTGAAGCTGCGTACCAAGCATCGTCCATTCCCCCTCTCGACGGGGAACTATGTATGCCCCCGCAGGCGCGGACATGCCTTTTCTCATCGTTTCGTTTCCATCTTTTCACGCGCAGGTCATCTTTTCTTCGCTTCTCTTTCCCGGCGGAATGTGGTAAGATGTATAAGGAAAGTTATGCCGTCTTTGCGGCAGTCTGTGAGGTGTTTCACTTTGGAAGAAACGATGCTCAGGATCATGAACGACTACGGCTACCTCGGCATTTTCTTCCTCATCTTCATCGAGAACGTCTTCCCGCCCATCCCCTCGGAGGTGGTGCTGCTCTTCGGCGGCGCGATGACCGTGCTGGCGGGGCTGAACGCCCCCACGGTGGTGATCGTGGCCACGCTCGGCTCGCTGGCCGGGGCCGTCGTGCTCTACCTGCTGGGGCGCATCCTCAAGGCCGAGCGGCTGCGCAAGTTGTTCTCCGGCCGCTTCGGGCAGATCCTGCGCTTAAAGCCCGAGGACGTGGACAAGGCCACGGCGTGGTTCGTGAAGTATGAGAAGAAGGCCGTGCTCATCTGCCGCTGCGTGCCCATCGTGCGCAGCCTGATCTCCATCCCCGCGGGCATCGCCGAGATGAACGTGCCGCTGTTTCTGCTTCTGACGGCGGTGGGCAGCGCGGTGTGGAACACGGTGCTGGTGACGGTGGGCTCCTTCCTGGGCAACCAGTGGGAAAACGCCCTGCCGTTCTTTGAAAAATATTCGGACGTGATCCTCGTCATCGCCATCATCCTCGTGGTGGTGTTCCTCATCTGGTGGTTCGGCTTCCGCGGCCGCGGCAAGAAGGCCAACGCGGAGAAGGAATAACATGCTGCGCCTGCTCACGGGGCGCAACCGCGCGCTCGGCCCGGCGCTTTTGCGCGAGGTGGGCGACGCCCTCAAAACGGAGGGCGACGCGCTCTACGTGGTCGTGCCCAAGCAGCTGACGCTGGAGACGGAGCTTTTCCTGCTGGAGGGGCTTTCCCTGCGGGGTTCGTTCCGTCTGCGCGTTTTGAGCCCGGAGCGGCTCTGCGGCCTGATCTTCGACGCCGCCGGCCGGCCCGCGGGCGCGCGCGTGGACGACCGCGGGCGGGTGATGCTCGTCTCCCGCGCCATGAAGTCGCTGGAAGGCGAACTGACGCTCTACCGCGGCGCGCAGGCGCGGCGGGGCTTCGCCCTGCGCGCCGCCAAACAGGTGGAGATCTTCCGTCAGGCCGGCATGGGGCCGGAGGACGTGCGCGCCTGCGCCGAAAAAGAACAGGGCTCCCTGGCGCGCAAGCTGGAGGACGCGGCCGCCATCCTCGCCGCCTACGAGCGGGAGATCGCCGGCCGCTTCGAGGACGGCGAGGGCGAGCTTTCGCTGGCGGCGGAAAAGGCCGCCGACGCGGCGTTTCTGCGCGGGGCGAAACTGTGGTTCTACGGCTTTGACATGATGCCGCCGACGCTGCACAGCCTCATCGCCGCCGTGTCCGCAATGGGCGAGGCGACGGCGATGCTGCCCCTGGAGGCGGACCGGCGCGCCCGCGACGAGGACGTGTTCCGCCCCCTGCGCGCCTCGGCCATGCGCCTTGCGGAAGCGGCGCGCGAACGCAACGTGCGCGTCGTCTTTTCCGAAGCCGGGGACGGGGGAGACCTTCCCGGCGAGCTGCGCTTCCTCTCCACGGAGCTTTTCTCCACGCCGGCGCGGGCCTGGACGGAAGGACCGAAGCGCGTGCAGCTGTTCGAAGCGCGTTCCCCGCGCGAGGAGGCGCGCTTTGCCGCGGCGCTGACGCGGCGGCTGGCGCGCGCGCGCGGTTGGCGCTACCGCGACGTGCGGCTGCTGGTGCCTTCCCTGGACGCCTACCGCGAGCCTTTGCGCGAAGCCTTCGCCGAGTGCGGCATCCCCCTGTTTCTGGCCGAGAGCCGCCCCTGCGCGCGGCGGCCCCTGTGCGAATGTCTGCTCACGGCTTTGCAGATGGTCTCGCGCGGGGCGCGGGACGAGGACCTGCACGCCTGCCTCGCCTCGGGCTGTCTGGACGTCTCCCGGCGCGACGCGGCGCGGCTTAGCAACTACGCCGTTTCCTGGGGCCTGCGCGCCTCGGCCCTTTTCCGCCCCCTGAAGCGCGGGCCGGCGGAACTTGTCGAAGCGCTGGAGCCGGTGCGCGCGGCGGCCATGGCGCCCATCGCCGCCCTGCGCGAGCGCCTGCGCGCGGCCAAAGACCTGCGCGGGCAGTTGGAGGCCGTGTTCGGCTTTCTCACGGATATCCGCGCCTACGACAAAAGCCTTGCGCGGCAGCAGGAACTGTGCGCACGGGACATGTACGAGGCCGCCGGCGAGGAAGCGCAGGTGTGGAACCGCGTCATCGGCGCGCTCGACCAGATGGCGGCGCTGCTGGGCGAAAAAAAACTGCCCGTGCGCGAGATCGCCGAGCGGCTCGCCGAGGCGCTGGACGCGGCGGTGGTCAAGCCCCTGCCCCAGTCCGGCGACGCGGTGCTGGCGCAGGACGCGGCCAAGTTGAGCATGCGGCCGGCGAAGGCCGTGCTGCTCCTCGGGCAGGTGGAGCGCGCCGCCGGCGCGGCGGAGGCGCTTTTGACCGAGCGGCAGCTGGAGGCCGTTTCGCAGAGCGCGAAGCGCTACGTGGGCCTGACGGCGGCGGAAGCGGCGCGCACGCGGCTTTTCTACGCCAAGGCCGCGCTGGAGATGGCCACGGACTACGTGTGCGTCTCCTACCCGCTGGCCGGTCTTGACGGCGCGGCGGAGCGCCCCGGGCCGCTGGTGGCGCAGCTTCGGCGCGTGTTCCCCGGCCTGCGCGCGCGCGGCGGCGTGACGGGCGACGCCTCCGCCGAGGCGATGATGCTCGAAGCGCCCGGCGCGGCGCTGCCCCGGGTGGCGGCGGCGCTCTCGGGCGAAATGACGGCGGCGGAACAGCGGGCGCTCGCCTCGCTCGCGCGCCTGCCGGAGACGCGGGGACAGCTCCTTGGCCTGCGCGACGCGCTTTTGCTGCGCGGCGCGGCCGACCGCCTGCGGCCGGAAACGGCGCGCGCCCTCTACGGGGGATTGCGCACGGCCAGCGTTTCGCGGCTGGAATCGTTCGCGGCCTGCCCGTTCGCCCACTTTTTGCGCTACGGCCTCAAGCCGGAGATCGTCGAGCCCTACGCGCTCACCCCCCGCGACGAGGGCGTGTTCTTCCACGCCGCCGTGCGCGGCTTTCTGGACGAGGCGATGGCGGACGGCGACTTCGACCCCGACCGCGCCGACGCGCGCATGGAGCGCGTGGCCGAAACGCTGCTCGCCCCCCTGCGCGAAGGGCCGCTGGGCCAGAGCGCGCGCACGCGCGCCGAAGAACGGCGGCTGAAAAACGTGGCGCGCACGGCGGCGCGGCTGCTGACCGAGCAGCTCGCCGACACGCAGTTTCGCCCCGTGGGGCTGGAGGTGCGCTTCGGCCCCGACGACGGGAGCGCCTGTTTGCGCGTGGGCGCGGGGAAAACGTGCGCGCTCTACGGCTCCATCGACCGCGTGGACCTCTGGGAGGGGGAAAAGCCCTACGTGCGCGTGCTCGACTACAAGCGCGGCTCCAGGCCCTTCGACCTTGCCGAGGCCTACGCGGGGCTGCAGTTGCAGCTGCTGGTCTACCTCGCGGCGGCGGCGAAACGGCGCGGGGCGCTGGCGGCGGGGGCGTTCTACTTCCGCATGGACGAGGGCTATGTGCTCACCCCCGAGACCGATCCTTCCGCCGTGGCCGAACTTCGGCGCAAGGCGCTGCGCATGGACGGGCCGATGGTGGACGAGGAAGCCGCCTCCGCAGCCAATTCCGCCGAGCCCAAGCGCTTTTACAAGGCGAGCGCGCCCCTTACGCGCGCGGGGCTGACCCGCCTGCTCGACCGCGCGGTGGCGATGGCCGGCCGTCACGTGGACGGCATCTGCGCGGGCGAGGCCGCGCCCGCCCCGGCGAAGGTGGGCAAGGCGCTGCCCTGCCGCTTCTGCGAAAGCCGCGCCGCCTGCCTGTTCGACGAGCAGGCCGACCGCGGCCGCGTGCGCCGCGTGGATTTGGACAAGGACGCGGTGCTGGCGCTGCTGGACGACGAAAGCGGCGAAGCCTGAGGCCGCGCGGGCGGCCGGGCGAAAAAACAGCGGACGAACGAAGGAGGACGGCCATGCGGCCCATCGACGACATGCTCCGATCGGCGCAGGGAAAGACGCGCTTTCACATGCCCGGCCACAAGGGGCGGCTGGAGGCTGTGCCCGCGGCGCTGGACATGACCGAACTGCCCTCCACGGACGACCTCTACGCCCCGCAGGCGGGCATCGCCGAGGCCGAGCGGCTGCTGGCAAGATCGGCGGGGGCGGGCGCGTCCATCCTCGTGCCCTGCGGCTCCACGGCGGGCATACTTGCCATGGTGCTGGCCTTTGTGCGGCCGGGCGGGCGGCTTTTGATGCGCCGCGATGCCCACCACTCGGTGCAGTCGGCCTGCATACTGGCCGACGTGGAGCCGGTGCTTTTGCCCCCCGGGGCGGACATGGCCGCCGCGGCAAAAGAGATCCCCTGCGACGCCGTCTTCGTCACCCGGCCCACGTTCCACGGGCTGGTGGAGCCCCTGCCGCGCGCGGACGTGCCGGTGCTGGTGGACGCGGCGCACGGGGCGCACTTTTCCTGGTGGGACAGCCCGGAAAGCGCCCTGCGCGCGGGCGCGGACTGCGCCGTGGAGAGCGCCCACAAGACGCTGGGCGCCTATACCGGCGGCGCGTGGCTGCACCTGCGGCGCGCCGGGGACGAGCCGCGGCTCAGGCGCATGCTGCGCATGGTGTCCACCTCCAGCCCCTCGTTCCTCATCCTGCGCTCGCTGGACGAGGCGCGCGCCTTCATGGACGAACATGGCCGGGAGGCGCTTGCGCGCCTTGTGAACTGGTGCGACGGCGCGCGCGCGAAGCTGGAGAAGATGGGCTACCCCTGCCCCAGCCTCGGCGACCCCACGCGGCTCTACATCCGCACGGACAGCATGGGGCTGCGCGGCTGGGAGGCGCTTGCCCGGCTTGCCGAACTGGGCGTGGAGATGGAAATGGCCGACGAGCGCGGCGTGGTGGCCATCGGCACGGTCTACGACCGGGCGGAGGACTACGCGGCGCTGACGGACGCCTTCGCCCGCCTGCGCCCGGGGGCGGGAAAGCTGCCCGCCTTCCCGGAAATGGCCTACGGCGTCCGCGCCATGCGGCCGCGGGCGGCGGCGCTGGGCAAAACGCGCCTCGTGCCGCTTGAGGACGCGGCGGGCGAGGTCGCGGCGCGCGCGGTGGGCGCCTATCCCCCCGGCTGCGCTGCCGCCGCGCCCGGCGAGCGGCTGACGAAAGCCTGCGTGGACGTGCTGCTCGCCTCCCGCGCCCTGGGCGCGACGCTCTTTGGCGCGGAGGGCGGCCTCATCGAAGTGGCCGATACGAAAAACGAAGGAGAGAACGGCGATGTTTGACTATATTTTCTTTGATCTGGACGGCACCTTGACGCGCTCGGGCGACGGCATCAAAAAAAGCGCCGCGCACGCCATCGCCCAGGTGGGCTATCCGGCGCTCCCCGACGCGCGGCTCGACGCCTTCGTCGGCCCGCCGCTTCTGGAATCGTTCATGCGCTTCTGCGGCATGGACGAGGCCACGGCCCTGCGCGCCGTGCAGCTCTACCGCGCCCGCTTTGAGGACGTGGGCTGGCGGGAGAACGCCGTCTACCCCGGCATCGCCCAGCTGCTGCGCGCCCTGCGCGCGGCGGGGAAATACGCGGCCATTGTCACCGCCAAGCCGGAGCGCTTCGCCGTGCGCATCGCCGAATACTTCGGCCTTGCGCCGTACCTGGACGCCGTAGTGGGCATCCCCATGAACGAGCATCACGCCGACAAAGCGGCGCTCATCGCCCGCGCCCTGCCCGCGGGGGCGGACAAGGCCCGCGTGGTGATGGTGGGCGACCGCAAGTTCGACGTACTCGGCGCGAAGGACGCGGGCGTTTCCTCGCTGGCCGTGGGCTACGGCTACGGCACGCGCGAAGAGCTCGACGCCTGCGCGCCGGACTTCTTCGCCGAGACCGTCGACGACCTCTTCCCCCTGCTGGGCGTCGAACGCCCGCGCGGGCGGTTTTTCACCTTCGAGGGCAACGACGGCTGCGGCAAGTCCACGCAGATGGCGCTGATCGGCGACTGGCTCGCCGAGCGCGGCTGGGAGATCGTACGCACGCGTGAGCCGGGCGGCTGCCCCGTGGCCGAGCGCATCCGCGCGCTGGTGCTGGCCGACGCCGCCGACCGCGAGGCGCGCGCCATGACCGCCGAGTGCGAGGCGCTCCTCTTCGCCGCCAGCCGCGCACAGCACGTGCACGACGTCATCCTTCCCGCGCTCGAAGCGGGCAAGATCGTCCTCTGCGACCGTTTTTTGGATTCTTCCATCGTCTATCAGGGCTATGGACGTGAACTTGGCGAGGACTTTATACGTCAAATAAACGTGCCCGCGCAGAAAGCGCGCCCGGACAAGACCTTCCTCTATGAGATCGACGAGGGGGCGGCGCTCAGGCGCGCCACGCGCGACGGGCACGCCGACCGCATCGAGGCCGAGGGCGTCGCCTACCAGCGCCTGGTGCGCGAGGCCTACGCTTCCCTGCGGGCCAAGGAGCCGGAGCGCATCCAGGTCGTCGACGGCTCAGGCACGATCGAAGAAGTGTTCGCGCGGACGCAGCGCGCCGTCGCGGACTGCCTGAACACGAAGGAGTGAACCCCATGGCATACGAAAACAAGTGCATGTACTGTTTCGAGGATCTCGACGGCCGCGACATCTGCCCCCACTGCGGCCGCGATTCCCGCGCCGCCGTGCCGCAGATACAGCTTCTGCCCGGCACGCTGCTCCACAACGGCCGCTTTCTCGTCGGCCGCGCCATGGGGCAGGACGCCACCGGCATCGTCTACATGGCCTACGATACCAAGCGCGAGAGCACGCTGCGCATCCGCGAATACCTGCCGCGCGACTGCGCCCGCCGCCTGAACGACGGCTCCGTCGCGCCCGTGGCCGGCTCGGAGGACGCCTTTGAAAAGGGCATGCAGCGCCTGCGCGCCAGCGTGGAGGCCGTGGAAGACCCGAAAAAGCGCCACTTCTACTTTGAGGAGAACGGCACCGCCTACATCGCCCAGCGCAAGTCCGCCTCCCACGCCGCCCGCCGCGGCGAGGAGGAAGAGGGCGAGGGGCGTTCCAAACAGCAGCTGGCGCTGATCATCGGCGGCGCGGCGCTGGCGGTGCTGGTGGTGGCCTTCATCGTCATCCGCCTGGTATCCAGCGCGCTGGACGCCACCGTGGAAGCCACGCCCATGCCCACGCTGGCCTCGGATTCGCTGTGGACGCCGCCCTCCACGCCCTCGCCCACGCCCTATGTGCAGACCACGTTCGCGCCCATCACCGATCCGGATCTTTCCTGGATGGACTACATCTCCGGCAAGGATGAGAACGAGAACTACAACAACCAGGCCGGCAACGTGCGCACGCCCACCCCGCGGCCGAACGCCACGCCGCGCCCGACCAGCCAGATCATCAACGGCAATTCCTCGGCCTCGGAGATCACCGACCTGCAGTGGCAGCTGATCGCCCTCGGCTGGCTGGACGCGCGCCAGCCCACCGGCACGTATGACAGCGCCACCCGCCAGGCCGTGCGCGATTTCCAGACCTATATGAACAACACCTACGCCATCGACCCCAAGCTCACCGTGGACGGCATCGCCGGCCCGGCCACGCTCTACTGGCTCGACCAGTACCAGATCGCGGCCAAGCCCACGCAGAGCCCGGCCACGCTGCCGCCGGTGGTCACCGAAGCGCCGGACGACTTCCTCATCAACGAACATTCCTCGAAGAGCGACATCCGCCGCGTGCAGCAGCTGCTCATCACCCTCGGCCAGCTCCCCGCCGGCTCGGACGACGGCGTTTACGGCGCGGCCACGCGCGGCGCGGTCTGGGAGTTCCAGGACTTTGTCAACAACTACTACGGCCGCCAGGTGCTGGAAGTGACCGGCGAGGTCGATTCCGCCACGCGCGACTACCTGATCGTCTTTGCCGACTGGTGGCAGCAGACGCGGCCCACGCCCACGGCCACCGCCGCCCCGACGCCCACGCCCACCGCCGCGCCCACCACGCCCGCGCCCACGCAGGAGACGGGCATCTCGCCCAATTCCTCCACCGAGCGCATCCGCTATCTGCAGACGATGCTGCGCGACCTCGGCTATCTCAACGGCGTGGACGGCGTCTACGGCTCGGCCACCTCCATCGCCGTGCGCAACTTCCAGGTGTGGGCCAACGCCCAGCAGGGCTACACCGCCCTCGCCGTCACCGGCAACTGCGACGAGGCCACGCTGCGCCTGCTGGAATACTACGTGGACAACCCCGTGACCCAGCAGCCCACCCAGCAACCGACGCAACAGCCCACCCAGCAGCCGACACAGCAGCCCACCCAGCAGCCCGGCGACGAGGACGACAATGTACTCGTGGACGCCAACTCCGACCCGGAGTCCATCCGCTTCATGCAGGAGCAGCTGGTCATCCTCGGCCTGCTCGACAATGCCGACGGCGTGTACGGATCGGCCACCACGCAGGCCATCATCAACTTCCAGCGTCAGGTCAACGCCGACAACGGCTACGAGGTACTCACGCCCAACGGCGTGTTCACCGCCCGCACGCAGAACTATCTGGAAGAGTATGTCTACCGCGCCCAGACGGCCACCGAGGCGCCCACGCAGGCGCCGACCGAAGCGCCCACGCCCGTGCCCATCTCCGCGCCCACCATCGGCGCAGCGGCGAATGGCTATGACGACGCCGGCGTGTTCGTCTTCGACGGCGATCCGTCCTTCCACTGGACGGTCGAGGGCGAAGTCGCCTCCTTCTCCGCTACGCTCTACGACGATCAGGGTTCCGTCGTCCATTCCGGCGGCGTGAACGGCAACAGCCTCAACATCGGCGCGTCCGCGC
>DVGE01000242.1 GCA_018712885.1 Candidatus Pullichristensenella stercoripullorum
AATGCGGACACGTTCGTCCCTCCATGTAGAAAATGGGCCTCTGCCCTCATATCCCATGATAGCGCATGCGCGCCCGAAATGCAAGCGCGCCGGGGAAAATCCGGCGCGCCGCGCTTCAACCGTCGAGGGGCACTGTCGCCGTGCGCCGCATGCCCAGCACGTAGTATTCCACTTCCAGTGCCCGTCCCGCGCCGGAAGCGCCGCTTTTGCTCAGCAGCCGCAGCGTGAGCTGCGCCTGCGAGCGGGCGGGCACGTCCAGCACCGAGGCGCTTTGCGAGCACACGGCCACGTCGCCCACGCTGGGCACGATTTCGAACGTCAGCCATTCAGCGTTGAAAAGGCCGCTGTTGGCGAAGGTCACGGTCACATCCGTGAGCGCGTAGGCACCGGCGTTTTCGGCGTCCGGCGTTTCCAGCACCAGCGGCGCCGACCCCGCTTCCACGCCCTCCACGGCGGCGGCAAAGCCTGGCGCGTCCTGCGCCGCGGGCGTCGTGGTCACGCTTGCCTCCACACCCAGCGCGCCGCCGAGCAAAAATACGGCGATCAGCGCGATGAGCAGGGCCGCGATCACAGACAGGACGATGGTCAGGGCTTTCATGCGAACCGCTCCTTCTCTTGCGCCGCGCGGATGCGCGCGGTACGCTCTTTCTATCTTACCATGCCGGGCGGCGTCTGTCCATATATATGCGCTTTTTTTTCACAATGAAGCCACGGAATGGCGATTGCGTTTCCGGGGAAAATGGTATAGAATAACCATTATATTCAACATGGGGACGAATGTCCCCGCGCGCGGGAGGGTCGTTATGGGAGAAAAGCTGGTGCTTTTGGACGGGTACAGCCTCATGTACCGCGCCTTTCACGCGCTCTCCACGCCCATGACCGCGCCGGACGGCACGCCCACCAACGCCGTGCACGGCTTTATGATGATGCTTCTGCGCGTGCTGGACGAGGAAGCACCCACGGCGGCGGCGGTGGCTTTCGACGTGAGCAAGCACACCTTCCGCACCGATCTCTACGACGGCTACAAGGCCAACCGCAAGCCCATGCCCGAGGAACTGCGCCAGCAGGACCCCGTCATCCGCGATCTGCTCGGGCGCATGGGCCTGCGCATCATCGAATGCGAGGGCTTTGAGGCCGACGACATTCTGGGCACCCTCTCCCGCCAGTGCGAGGAGAGGGGCATGGAGACCCTGCTCGTCACCGGCGACCGCGATTCCTTCCAGCTCGCCGGCGAGCATACGACCATCTTATATACCAAGCGTGGCATTGCGGAAACGCAGCGCGTCACCCCCGCGTGGATAGAAGAGACTTACGGCGTTTCCCCCGCGCAACTTATCGACGTCAAGGGGCTGATGGGCGATGCTTCGGACAACATCCCCGGCGTGCCCGGCGTGGGCGAAAAGACCGCCCTGCGCCTCATCGCCCAGTACGGCGACCTCGAAGGCGCGCTCGCCGGCGCGGACAAGGGGGAAAAGGGCCGCCTGCGCGAACGCCTTCTGGAAAACGCCGACCTCGCGCGCCTGAGCCGCACGCTGGCCGCCATCCGCCGCGACGCGCCTGTGGCGCTCGATCTGGAGCATTGGCGCCTGGACGGGCTGGGCGGCGGCCTTGCCCGCCTGCGCGAACTGGGCATGAACCAGGCCGCCCGCCGCCTGGCGCGCTCGGCAAAGGAGGAAGCCCCCGCCGCGCCTGCGCCCGCCGCCCAAGCGGAGGCGCAAAGCGCCGCCGGCGTGGAGGTGCCGCAGAACGCCGAAGCGCTCCGCACGCGCCTGCGGGAACTGTCCCAAACGGCGAAACGCGCCAGCATATACATTGGAACGGAATTTTCCGCCGCCACGGATTCGGCGCGCCTGCGCATGCCCCTGGGCGGCGATCTGATCGACCCCGGCGTGGGCGAAGCGGAAGCGCTCAACGCGGCGCGCCCGCTCATTGCCTGCCCCGCGCCCAAGGCGCTCTACGACGTCAAGGCGCTGGGCGAGCTTCTGCCCGCGGCCGGCGAGGACGCCTTCGACACACTGCTCGCCGCCTACGTGCTCGACCCGCAGCGCCCCTCCTTCGACCCGCGGGCCCTCTGCGAGAGCGCCGGCGTCCCCTGGGACGCGGCCTGCCCCGCGGCCTCGCTGTGGCCCCTGCGCCTCTGGCAGGAGGAAAAACTGGCCGCGGACGAGCTGACCGCCGTCTACCGCGACATCGAGCGCCCGCTGGCGGATGTGCTCTACGCAATGGAGCGCGAGGGCTTCCTCATCGACGCGGACGTGCTCGAGGCGCTGGGCCGCGATTTCCGCGCCCGCGCCGCCGAGCTGGAGGCGCAGATCTACGCGCTGGCGGGGGAGGAGTTCAACATAAAATCGCCCAAGCAGCTCTCCGAGGTGCTGTTTGACAAACTGGGCCTGCCGCGCCCGCGCAAGACCAACCGCGGCTTCGCCACCACCAGCGCCGAGGTGCTGGAATCCCTCGCCGAGGACTATCCCATCTGCGCGCTGATCCTCGAATACCGCAAGTATCAGAAGCTGGACAGCACCTATGTGGGCGCGCTGATCAAATTGCGCGATGAAAACGGCCGCGTCCAC
>DVGE01000243.1 GCA_018712885.1 Candidatus Pullichristensenella stercoripullorum
AGCTGGTTGTACTTGGCCACGCGGTCCGTGCGGCTGGGCGCGCCGGTCTTGATCTGGCCGGCGTTGAGGGCCACGGCGATGTCGGCGATGGTCGCGTCCTCGGTCTCGCCGGAGCGGTGAGAGACGATGGCGGTGTAGCCGGCGCGGTTGGCCATCTGGATGGCGTCGAGCGTCTCGGTCAGGGAGCCGATCTGGTTGACCTTGATGAGGATGGCGTTGCCGACATGCTTCTCGATGCCGGTGGCCAGACGGGTGACGTTGGTGACGAACAGGTCGTCGCCGACCAGCTGCACGCGGTCGCCGATGGCCTTGGTCAGCATCGCCCAGCCTTCCCAGTCGGTCTCGGCCATGCCGTCTTCGAGGGAGATGATCGGATAGGTGTCGGCAAAGCGCGTCCACATATCCACCAGATCCTGCTGGGACAGCTTGGTGCCGGACTTGGGCTGGATGTAGCACTTCTTCTCCTCATCCCACCACTCGGAGGAAGCGGCGTCGATGGCGATCTTGAAGTCCTCGCCGGGCTGGTAGCCGGCCTTCTCGATGGCCTGCACGATGACCTTGAGAGCATCCTCGTCTTTGGCCAGGTTGGGGGCGTAGCCGCCCTCGTCGCCCACGCCCGCGGCGGGGGTGCCGTTCTCCTTGAGCACGACCTTCAGGGTGTGGAACACCTCGGCGCAGCGGCGCAGGGCTTCCTGGAAGGAGGGCGCGGAGACGGGCATGATCATGAACTCCTGGATCTCCACGTTGTTGGTGGCGTGCGCGCCGCCGTTCAAGATGTTCATCATCGGCACGGGCAGCTGCTTGGCGTTGACGCCGCCGATGTAGTTGTACAGCGGCAGGCCGAGGCTCTGCGCGGCGGCCTTGGCGCAAGCCAGGGACACGCCGAGGATGGCATTGGCGCCCAGGCGGGTCTTGTTGGGGGTGCCGTCCAGCTCGATGAGCTTCTTGTCGATGGCGGGCTGATCGAGCACGTTCTCGCCGATGAGGGCGTCCGCGATCTCGGTATTGACGTTCTTCACAGCGGTCTGAACGCCCTTGCCGTTGTAACGGCTCTTGTCGCCGTCGCGCAGCTCGCAGGCTTCGTAGATGCCGGTGGAAGCGCCCGAGGGCACGGCGGCGCGGCCGACGGTGCCGTCCTCGAGGACGACTTCGACTTCCACGGTGGGGTTGCCGCGGCTGTCAAGGATCTCGCGGCCGATGATGTCGGCGATTTCGAGATGCAGTTTCATGGGTATCGATCTCCTTTCCAATGTGGGCGGATCTTTTCCGCATGGATGGGATGCGCCGCGAACGCGCGGCGGAGAACGGGCCCTGCCCATTCGTTACCACCTAAAATTATAGAAAATCGCCCGTTGTTTGTCAAGCTCATTCCGGAAAACAAACGGCAGAAAAATGCCGCCCGCGCGCCCACTGGACAGGCCCGGCCCGCCGTGCTATAATGGGCGCACACGAGGGGAGGGAACGCGCTTGAAGCGGGCTTTGGTGTTCAGCGGCGGCGGGTCGCGCGGCTCCTATGAGATCGGCGTCTGGCAGGCGCTGGAGGAGGCGGGGCTGCGCTTTCACATGTGCTTTGGCACCTCCATCGGCGCCATCAACGCGGCGCTGTTTTTGCAGGGTGACCGCGCCCTGGCCGCGCGGCTGTGGGACGAGATCGCCGCGCGCGGGCTTTTGCGCGGCGGCGGGGCCGAGGGCGCGCAGGTGGAGCGCATGTTCAGCCGCAAGCGCGAGATCCTGCCCTTTTTGCTGGAACACGCCCGCCAGATGCGCCTGGACATAACGCCGCTGGAGGCGCTTTTGCGCGAGCACCTGCGCGAGGGCCGCGTGCGCGCCGCGGGCATGGGGTTCGGCCTGGTGGCGATGAAGTTTCCCACGCTGGCCATGGCGACGCGCACGCTGGAGACCATCCCCGAGGGCCGGCTCGTGGACTGGGTGCTGGCTTCCTCGGCGTGCTTCCCCATCTTCCCCACGCGCGAGATCGACGGCGAGCGCTATGTGGACGGCGGCTACTGCGACAACCTGCCCATCGACATGGCCCTGCGCGCCGGGGCGGAGGAAGTGCTGGCCGTGGAGCTGCACCCCGCGCCGACCCATCCCGAATACGTGAAGATGCCCTTTTTGACCACCGTGCTGCCCCGCCGCGAGCTGGGCGCGTTCCTCGACTTTGACGAAGCGCTGGTGCGCCGCAACCGCGCGCGGGGGTACTGCGACGCGATGAAGCAGCTCGGGCGCTTCGACGGCCTCTTTTACACCTTCTCCCGCGTCAACGACCTGCGCGCCGCCACGCTGGGCCGCCGCTTCATGCGCGAGATCGCCGCCTTCGACGCCGAGGCCGTGCGCCGCGCCATGGTGGGCGCGGACCGCATGGTCGCGCCGCTGATGGGGACGCTGGAGGCGGGGCTGCGCGAGGAAAAGCTCTCCTTCAAGCAGGCGCTGTTGCGGGCGCTGGAGCTGGCCGCCGCCCTGATGGGCTGCCCCGAGGACGCCGTCTACGAGGCCGGGGCGCTGGCCGCGCGGCTGCGCGAGGCGCTGCTCAACGAAAACGCGCCCGCCCCGCAAAGCGCCGGGGACGCCGAGGCCCTGGCCCGCATGGGCGAGCGCCGCGCCCTTTCCGGCCTCGCGCGCGCCCTTTGCGAACGCGGGCGTCTCGATGCGGAGTGGGTCGCCCCCCTCTGTTCCGTGCCCACGGCCACGGCAGCGGCGCTGGGCCTGGCCTGCGCCGCGGAGCTGTGACGCGCCCCCGCCGGCAATCTTAACCATGCCGCGACAAAAAGGCCTTGCTTGACCGCCCCTGTTCACAGTTCATCCATTGACATTTTTGTTTCTTTTTGTATAATTATCCTATCCGGGCATGCGCGGCGCAACAGAGCGCGGCGCGAGGCCCGTCGGCGCGCGCGGCGGCATCGCGCGGCGCTGTCTACCGCCAAGAGAGGGGCCCTTTTATGACAGACAAACATCAACCGCCGAAAAAATCCCTTTTGTACAACGCGGTCATCGTCCTGCTGGTGATGATGTTCCTCAACGCCTTCGTCTTCCCGCTGTTCACGCAGCCGCGGGTGACGGAGGTCACTTACGACCGATTCCTCGAAATGCTGGACAAGGGCGAAGTGCGCGAAGTGGCGCTGGACGACACCAGCAGCACCATCCTCTTCCTCGCCGAAGTGGAGGGCGCGGAGGGTGTCTACCGCACCGGCGCCTGGCCGGACGACGACCTGACCCAGCGCCTGCTTTCCCACCCCGAAGTCTCCTTTGAGACGGAGATCATCGAGGAGACCTCGCCGCTGGTGCAGTTCCTTGTCGGCTGGGTGCTCCCCTACGCCATCATCTTCGGCGCGGGTTACTTCCTGATGCGCAGCCTGCAAAAGCGCATGGGCGGCGAGAACGCCATGAGCTTTGGCAAGGCCAACGCCAAGATCGTCGGCGAGGAGAAGACCGGCGTCACCTTTAACGACGTCGCCGGCGAAGACGAGGCCAAGGAAGCGCTCGGCGAGATCGTCAACTTCCTCCACGACCCGCAGAAGTATTCCGAGATCGGCGCCAAATTGCCCAAGGGCGCGCTGCT
>DVGE01000244.1 GCA_018712885.1 Candidatus Pullichristensenella stercoripullorum
AGCACGAGAAGCGGCCCCCCGGTGGTCTCCACCGCGAGGCGCTGCTGGGGGTTGAGCAATGCAAGGTCGATCATTTTTCTTCCTCGGAAAGTTTTTCAAAGATGAGCTGGTAGCCGCCCGCGCCGTAGTTGAGGCAGCGGTTCACCCGCCCGATGGTGGCCGTGGAGACGCCCGTCTTTTCCACGATCTCGGAATAGGTGGCCTTATCGCGCAGCATGAAGGCCACTTCCAGCCGCTGGGCAAGCTCGCCCACCTCGCGGATGGTCAAAAGGTCCTCCAGCACGCGGTAGACCTCCTCTTCGCTCTTCAGGGACAAAAGCGCCCTGACCAGAACGTCCGTGCGCTCGTTTTGCAGGCGGGATGTGAACATGGCGACCCCTCGCTTTCATGCGTTAGCATGCAAACATTATACCGCGAAACCGCCGCCGCGTCAACCGGCAAATGCGCCGCCGCGCGCCGCCCCGCCCGGCAGGCAATACGGGGCGCTTGACGGCACATACGACGTGCTGCCCTCCCTTCGCGTAACGGCGGCCATCCCCGCGCAACCGCCGCCGGCATTGGCGCCGTTGGTTTCTTCTGCTCTCCTGCCCAACCGCCGCCGCGCGCCGCCCCGCGGCGAAAAAGTGGGGAGGCCCCTTGCAGAGCCTCCCCCAGAGTTAAAGCGGGTCGGTTTAGTCGTAGACCAGCATGGCGATCTCGGGATCGTCGATGTTCTCAGCGGTGTACCACTGCGCGCCGGTATCGACGTCGGCAACTTCCTCGCCGTTGGCGGCCTTCACAGCCAGCTCAACTGCCAGATAGCCGATGCGATAGGGATCCTGCGTCACGGAACCGACGAACCAGCCATTGCGCACGGCTTCCTTCTGCGGAGCGCCCGCGTCGAAGCCGGCCACGATCAGATCGCCGTAGAGGCCGCCGTCCGCCAGGTCGTTGCCGCCGGAGGTCGCGGCCAGGAAGCCGGTCACGGCGCCTTCGTTGGAGCAGAACACGGCGTAGAGGCCGTCGAGGTTGAGGATGGCGTTGGAGGCGTTGGTCACGTCGGTGACTTCCGGCGTGGCGGCGATCTCAACGTGGATGATGACGCCCGCGCCCTCGGCTTCCTTGGCCCACAGGTCGTGGCCCTGCACGGCGACGGTGTTGTACTCGCTGGCCAGCTCGTACATCTTGTTGACAAAGCCGGTGGTGCGGCCGGTCACGGATTCAGAGGTGGCGTCCTGCGACAGCACGGCGACGACCACGGGGGCCTCGGGGGTGCCGGCGGCCAGAGCGTCCGCGAAGCCTTCCAGCTTCAGCATCTCTTCCGCGGCCAGGGCGGCGGCGTTCTGGTTGTTGGTGGAGGCGGTGGCGACGATGGAGCCTTCGGGCGCATCCGGCACGCCGGAGTCAAAGCCGACCACGGGGATGCCGTTGGCCGCGCACTCCTCGAGCTGCGTCAGCACGGACTCGGTGGACAGAGCCGCCAGGCACAGGGCGTCGGGCTCCTTGACCAGTTCGCTGTTGAGGGCCTCGACCTGCAGCTGGATGTCGGACTCGGACGGCGGGCCATAGTAGTACATTTCTACACCGTAATCGGCCGCGGCGTCTTCGCAGCCCGTGCGCACGGTCTGCCAGAAGGCGTGCTGTTCGCCCTTGGAGATGACCGAGATGTAGAGCTGCTCTTCGGCGACGGCGACCGCGCCGAGCACGAGCATCAGGGCCAGGACCAGTGCAAAGACTTTCTTCATGGATTCTACCTCCTGCTGATTTTATTTCAAGCGCCTCGCGCTCAAAATCGTCGCGTGGGGAAGGGGAAAGGGCCGCGCCTGCGCGCTTACTTCTTTACCGCCGGGGCCGCGATCTTCACCTTGCTGGCCGCGCGGTTGCGGGCGTTGTCCAACAGCACCGCGCCGATGACCACGAAGCCGGTGAAGAACGTCTGCCAGTGCGCCTGCAGGCCCACGGAGGAAAGGCCCTTCTTCAAAGTGGACATGATCAGAACGCCGATGAGCGTGCCCACCATGGAGCCGGAACCGCCGGACATGGACGTGCCGCCGATGACCACCGCGGCGATGGCGTTGAGCTCTTCGCCGTTGCCCTTGCCGGGGGGGATGGTGGTGTAGGCCGCGCCGAAGAAGATGCCGGCAAAGCCCGCGAACAGGCCGCAGATGGTGTAGATGGCGATCTTCCAGCGGTCGGTCTTGACGCCGGAGAGCCGCGCCGCCTCTTCATTGGAGCCGATGGCGAAGTTGTAGCGGCCCAGGCGCGTCTTGTTGAGCACGAACGCGGCGATGATGAACGCCCCGAGCAGCCAGATGGCGCCCACCGGGAAATTGCCGGAGATGTAGAACACGGGGCGGAACCAGTCGCCGACGTAAGTGGGGGAGTAGTGCATCGTGCGCACGTTGGAAATGATGGAGCCGAAGCCCTGCGATACCATCATCGTGCCCAGCGTGGCGATGAAGGGGGGCAGCTTCGCCTTGGCGATCATCATGCCGTTGCAGAAGCCGAAGAACAGGCCGGAGATGAGCACCAGCACCAGCGCCAGAGGCACCGGCCAGCCCCAGTTGGTAAAGGCCGTGCCGCCGATGATGGCCGAGCACATCATCACCGTGCCGATGGACAGGTCGATGCCGCCGGTGATGATGACGAACGTCACGCCAAAGGCCATGAAGCCGATGTAATACGAGGACTGGAGGATCTGCTTGAAGCCCTCATAGCCGAAGAAGTTCTTGCCGAAAATGGAGAAGAACACATAGAGGATCACCAACGCGGCGGGGGCCAGCAGCTTTTGCATGTTCAGTTTCCGATTCGCAGTGCCTTGCATGAGAAACCCTCCTTAAATTCTGGGCGCCGCCAGCGCCATGATCTTTTCCTGCGTCGCTTCGCTGATGTCCATCTCGCCGGTCTTCACGCCCTCGCACATGACGATGATGCGGTCGGACATGCGCAGAAGCTCCGGCAGTTCCGAGGAGATCATGATGATGGATTTTCCCTCCGCCACCAGGCGGTTCATCAGCTTGTAGATCTCGCTCTTCGCGCCCACGTCGATGCCGCGCGTCGGCTCGTCGAAGATGAGTATGTCGCAGTCGCGCACCAGCCACTTGGCCAGCACCACTTTCTGCTGGTTGCCGCCCGAGAGGGAGACGACTTTTGTGTCCACCGAGGGCGTCTTGATGTTGATCTGTTCGCGGTAGGTGTGCGATACCTCGCGGATCTTTTTGTCGTTGACCACGGAACCCCTGAGGAAGTGGTGCAGCGTCGCCATGACCGTGTTGTCCGCCACCGAGAGCGGCAGGCACAGGCCGTAGCGCTTGCGGTCCTCGGACAGGTAGCCGATGCCGGCCTTGACCGCGTCCGAAGGCGACTGGATGTTCACTTCCCTGCCGTTTACGAGGATCTCGCCGCCCAGCCGCTTGTCCGCGCCGGATACCAGGCGCGCCGTTTCCGTGCGCCCGGCCCCCATCAGGCCGGCGAAGCCGAGGATCTCGCCCTTGCGCAGCACGAAGGACACGTCCTTGACGTCCTTGGAGAGCAGGTGCTTTGCCTCCAGCACGATGGGCGCGTCCGGCGGCACGTTGCTCTTTTCCTTGGGCTGCTCGTAGATCACGCGGCCGACCATCATGCGGATGATCTCGTCCATCGTCACCTCGGCGGTGTTCACCGTGCCGATGTACTGGCCGTCGCGCATGACGGTGATGCGGTCGGAGATCTGTTTGAGCTCGCCCATGCGGTGCGATATGTAGACGATGCCCACGCCGCGCGCCTTCAGATCGCGGATGAAGCGGAACAGCTCCTCGATCTCGCTCTCGGTCAGCGCCGCGGAAGGCTCGTCCATGATGAGTATGCGCGTGTTGTCGTAGGAGAGGGCCTTGGCGATCTCCACCATCTGCTGGCGCGCCACGGTCAGCGTGCCGACGATGGTGGTGGGGGCGATGTCGATGGAAAGGCTGGATAAAAGCTCCGCCGCCATCTGGTTCTGTTTGCGCTTGTCGAGCAGTATGCCGTTCATCGGCTCGCGGCCGATGAAGATGTTCTCCGCCACCGTCAGGTCTTTCATCAGGTTCAGTTCTTGGTGGATGATGGAAATGCCCAACGCCTGCGCGTCGCGCGTGTTGTGGATCTGTACGGGTTTGCCGTCGAGAAGGATCTCGCCCGCGTCCATCTGGTAGACGCCGGTGAGCACCTTCATCATCGTCGATTTTCCCGCGCCGTTCTCGCCGACCAGCGCGTGCACCTCGCCGCTCTTGAGCTCAAAGTGGCAGTCGTCCAGCGCGTGAACGCCCGGAAAGTACTTCTGTATCCCCCGCATCTGCAGCAGGACCTCGCCCATACCTCGCGCACCTCACTCTCTGCAACAAATAACAAAGCATTAATGACTGCACCATTGTAACATCTCTTTTGGGAAATTGCAACCATTTTATCAAATTATTTTGCCATTTTACCAAAAACATGCGATAATATAAGAGGAAGCGACGAGATATGTGCGCGCGGGAAACAAAAACGTTTTTCGCGGCCGCTTTCCCGCGCATCCCTGCCTTTGCGGCGCCGCGAAAAAATTTTGATTTTTTTACGCCAGAGTGTGGAGCGCGCCGGGCAAATGTGTTATAATCGAAAGTGGAGGAAAATTGGGAGGCGAGCAGCATCAACAGCATGACAGGATACGGCCGCTGCGTGCGCGCGCGCGAGGGGCGGTCGCTCACAGTGGAACTCAAAAGCGTCAACCATCGTTTTTTGGACATCAGCCTGCGCATGCCGCGCTGCTTTCTTTTTCTTGAAGACGAGGCGCGCAAGGCCATCAGCCGGCGCCTCTTTCGCGGGCATGTGGACGTGTTCTGCACCTATCGCAATCAGCGCGACGACGCGCGCACCGTGCAGGTGGACGCGGCGCTCATCCGCGCCTACCTCAGTGCCACGGACGCGCTTTCCGGCCTGCGGGACGACCGCTCGGTGATGGGCGTGCTGGCGCTTCCTGAAGTCGCGCAGGTGGTCGAGGCCGAGGAAGACCGCGAGGCCCTGCGTTCCCTGCTTCTGGAAACGCTCGAAGGGGCGCTGGACGAGGTCGCCGCCATGCGCGCCGTCGAGGGCGAGGCCCTGCGCAAAGACCTTGAAGCCCGCGCCGACGCCCTGGAAAGGATCGAGCGCGCCATCGCCCAGCGCGCGCCGCAGTCGCTCGTCGCCTACCGCGAGCGCCTGCGCGCGAACGTCGAAGAGCTTCTTTCCGGGCAGATGGACGAATCGCGCCTCATCCAGGAAACGGCGATCATGGCCGATCGCCTGGCCATCGACGAGGAGCTGGTGCGCCTTACGAGCCACGTCGCCCAACTGCGCGCCCTGCTCTGCGATCCCGCCCCCGCCGGGCGGCGGCTGGACTTTCTGGCGCAGGAGTTCAACCGCGAGGTCAACACCATCGCCTCCAAGTCGCAGGACATCGCCATCACCCGCCTGGCCATGGACGGCAAGGCGGAGATCGAAAAGCTGCGCGAGCAGGTGCAAAACGTCGAATAGCCGCGCCGCCACACCGCCGACACACCACCACCGGCCTACACAATGAAAGCGAGGGGAAATTCCTATGGAGCGTCGAGGACTTCTGTTCGTGATCTCCGGGCCCGCGGGCGCGGGAAAGTCGATGATCGCCAAGCAGCTCGTGGAAAAGCACCCGGACGTGAGCCTTTCCGTGTCCTGCACCACGCGCGCGCCGCGTCCTGGCGAGGTCGAGGGCGTCCACTATCACTTCGTGACCGACGAACAGTTTGACGAACTGGTGCGCAAGGGCGCCTTCTAC
>DVGE01000245.1 GCA_018712885.1 Candidatus Pullichristensenella stercoripullorum
TTCCCTCACATAGCGCGCCCCCGCGCCCAGCCCCGCCAGTCCGGGCAGGTTCAGCGTGCCGGATTCATAGCGCTCGGGCCGCTCCGTGGGCTGGAGCATGCTCTCGGACGACGAGCCCGTGCCGCCCTCGCGCAAAGGCTGCAAGCCCACAGCCGCGTCGATGTACAGCCCGCCCGTGCCCTGCGGCCCCAGCAGCCCCTTGTGGCCGGGAAAGGCGTAGAGCTGGCAGTTCAGGGCGTTTACGTCCACCGGCATCGCCCCCAGCGCCTGCGCCCCGTCCACCAGAAACGGCACGCCCGCCTCCTTTGCCACCTGTCCGATGGCGGCCACCGGCTGGATGGCGCCGGTGACGTTGGAGGCGTGGGTCACGGCGATGAGCCGCGTGTTTTTGCGCAGCGCGCCGCGCACGTCCTCCGGGTCTACAAAGCCGTCCGGCCGCGGCGGGAGCAGCGTCAGTTCGATCTCCTCCCGCCGCAGCTTTTCGGCCAGCACGCGCAGAACGGAATTGTGTTCCAAAAGCGTGGAGATGACATGGTCGCCCGTCCGCAGCGCGCCCTTGATGGCCAGATTGAGCGCGTCCGTGCAGTTGAAGGCAAAGGCCACGCAAAAGGGATCGCGCGCCCCAAGCACGGCGGCGACCGCCTCCCGGGCGGCGAGTACCGCGCGGGCGGCCTCCAGCGAGCGGCGATGCCCCGAGCGCCCCGGATTGGCGTTAAAGTCGGTCAAGGCGGCGCGCATGGCCGTCAGAACGCACTCCGGCTTCGGATGGCTGGTAGCCGCGTTGTCGAGATAGACGTCCCTTTTCTCCATTCCCTCACCCTCCGTCGCGAACAGGCGTAGTATATCCTACGCGAAGAAAGAGGGGAAATGACCATGCAGGAACGCTTCGGCATCGCCGCCTTCCGCTCGCGCCAGCAGGCGCTCAGGCTGGAGGCGGCGTTAAAAAAGGAAGGACTCCCCGTGCGCATGATCTCCACGCCGCGCGAGGTGGCGCTGGGCTGCGGCCTTTCCGTGCGCTTTGAGGGGCAGGACGCCCCGCGCGTGCTCGCGGCGGTGGAGCGCCTGCGCCCGCAGAACATGATCGGCGTCTACGATGTGGAAAACGCCGGCGGGCGGACGAAACTGACCGTCCTGCGCCGGTGAGCACGGCCAAATGCCGGAACATGTGGCTGCGCCCACGCAAAAAGCCGCCCCGGACTTTTCACCCGGGGCGGCCTGTTGCATGCCGTCAGTCTCTAAAATAGTCCACCGCGCCGCGGAAGATGCCGCTGTCCTGATCTCCGGGCACGTTCTTGTACAGCTGCGCGCCGGTGCGTTCCGCGTGGGCCATGCGGCCAAACACGCGGCCGTCGGGCGAGGTGATGCCCTCGATGGCGCACACGGAGCCGTTGGGGTTGCCGTCTATGTCCATGGTCGGCTCGCCCGCGGCGTTCACGTACTGCGTGGCGATCTGCCCGGCTTTCGCCAGCGCCCGCACGGTGTCCATGTCGGCGATGAAGCGGCCCTCGCCATGGGAAATGGGCGCGATGTGGATGTCGCCGACGCGCGCGTGCATCAGCCACGGGGAGAGCGTCGAGGCCACGCGCGTGCGCACGATGCGCGACTGGTGGCGGCCGATGACGTTGAACGTCAGCGTCGGCGCGCCTGCGTCCGGCTCGCGGATCTCGCCATAAGGCACCAGCCCCAGCTTGATGAGCGCCTGGAAGCCGTTGCAGATGCCGCCCATCAACCCGTCGCGCCCCTTCAGCAGCTCCATCACGCCCTCGCGGACGGCGGGGTTGCGGAAGAAGGCGGTGATGAACTTGCCGGAGCCGTCCGGCTCGTCGCCGCCGGAGAAGCCGCCGGGAATAAAGACGATCTGCGCCTGCTTAAGGCTCTGCGCGAACGCCTCCACGGATTCCTGCACGTCCCTGGCCGAGAGGTTGCGCACCACGATGGTCTGCGTCTCCGCCCCGGCCATCTGGAAGGCGCGCTCGGTGTCGTATTCGCAGTTCGTGCCGGGGAACACGGGGATGAGCACGCGCGGGCGGGCGATCTTCACGCAAGCCTTCGCCTGTGCGGCGCGCTCGAAGCGGAAGGCCTCGACCTTCTCCTCGCCCTGCGCGGCGCGCACGGGGAACACGCCCTCCAGTTTCGCGTCGTAGATGCTTTCCAGCTCTTCGCAGTCCACGCGCTCGCCGCGCCAGGTCAGCGCGTAGTCCTCCGTCGTCCGGCCTAGCAGATGTTCGGCCTTCGCGCCCTCGGCGTATTCCACCACAAAGCCGCCGTAGCAGCGCTTGAACAGATCTTTCGCGCCCTCGTCAAAGGCAAAGCCGACGCGGTTGCCCAGACCCATCTTGAACACGGCCTCGGCCGCGCCGCCCATGCCCAGCGCCTGCGCGGAGACGATCTCGCCCCTGCGGATAGCCTCCGTCACCTGGTCGAACAGCGCGCGCAGGCTCTTGGCCACGGGCAGGCCGTCCTCGCCGTACGCGGGCAGCAGCAGCCCCACGTCCGCGCCGGGGCGCTTGAACTCGTTGGAAATGATGTTCTCCGCGCGGCAGGCGGCCACGGCGAAGGAGACCAGCGTCGGCGGCACGTGCATCTGCTCGAACGAGCCGCTCATGGAGTCCTTGCCGCCGATGGCCGCCGCCTCGAGGTCGAGCTGCGCCATCAGCGCGCCGAGCAGCGCCGCCATGGGACGGCCCCACTTCTCCGCCTCGCCGGTCATGCGCTGGAAGTACTCCTGGAAAGTCAGGTGCGCCCCGCGCCAGCCCGCGCCGCAGGCCACCAGTTTGGCCATGGACGAGACCACGGACAGGTACGCGCCCACATAGGGGCTCTTTTCCATCACGAAGGGGTCAAAGCCGTAGGCCATCACCGAGGCGGTCCTGCTCTCCGCGCCGCGCACGGGCAGGAGCGAGGCCATCGCCTGCGCCGGGGTCAATTGCCGCTTGCCGCCGAAGGGCATCAGCAGGCTCATCGCCCCGTTCGTGGAATCAAAGCGCTCGCACAGGCCGCGGCGGGAACACAAGTTGAGGTCGCCCGC
>DVGE01000246.1 GCA_018712885.1 Candidatus Pullichristensenella stercoripullorum
TGTAACATGCGGCTTTTCTGCGATCTGCACATCCACTCCTGCCTGTCGCCCTGCGGCGACGAATTGATGACGCCGAACAACATCGCGGGCATGGCGATGCTCAAGGGGCTGGACGCGATCGCCGTGGCCGACCACAACAGCGCGCGCAATCTGCCGGCGCTTTCCAGGACCTGCGCGGCGATGGGCGTATTGCTGCTGCCGGCGATGGAACTGACCACCGCCGAGGAAGTGCATCTGCTCTCCTACTTCCCCACCGTGGAGGCGGCGCTGGACTTTTCCGAAGAACTGCACGGATGCTTGCCGCCGATCCAGAACCGCCCGGACATTTTCGGCCCGCAGCAGGTGCTCGACGAGGACGACGAGCAGGTGGGGAGCGAGGATCTGCTGCTTTTGAACGCGCTCTCGCTTTCGCTGGACGAACTGGTAGAGCGCATCAACGCGCGCGGCGGGGCGGCGGTGCCGGCGCACATCAACCGCGGCAGCAACGGCCTTCTCAACGTGCTGGGCTTTTTGCCGCCGGGACTGGAGATCGCCGCCGTGGAGGTGTGGCGGGAGATGCCCTGCCGCGCCGACGTGAGCAAATTGCGCGTCCTCCACTCCAGCGACGCGCACTACCTGGAAAACATGCTCGAGCGCGAAGTTTCCTACGAGGTCGCGGAAAAGAGCGTGGAAGCGCTGTTTGAATACATAAAACGCGGCGCCATGTAGCGCCGGGGAAGGCTTGCCATGATAACGTTTGAGGACGTCAAAAACAACGAGGAGATCAACGCCTACATCCGCGCCGCGGACAAGGTGATGGACGCCATCGGCTACACGGAGCACTCCTTCGCCCATGTCACCCGCGCCGCCGAGCAGGCCGCGGACATACTGGACACGCTGGGCTATTCGGAACGGACGCGGGAGCTTGCCAAAATCGCCGGCTACATGCACGACATCGGCAACGCCGTCAACCGCCACGAACACGCGCTCACCGGCGCGGTGATGGCCTTCCGCATCCTCGACAACATGGGCATGAGCGCCGAGGAGATCGCCAAGGTGGTCTCCGCCATCGGCAACCACGACGAGGGCACCGGCGCGCCCGTCAACGAGATCGCCGCCGCGCTCATCCTCGCCGACAAGGGCGACGTGCGCCGCAGCCGCGTGCGCCCCCGCGCCGTACATGCCGGGGACATACACGACCGGGTCAATTACGCAGTGGAAGCCTCCGCGCTCAACATAAGCCCCCGGCGCGACGCGGTGACGCTCTGTCTGACCATCGACACCACGATCTGCGCGGTGATGGACTATTTTGAAATTTTCCTGACGCGCATGCTGCTCTGCCGCCGCGCGGCGGAGTTTCTGGGGCTGAAATTTAAGCTGCTTATCAACGATATAACGCTTTTATGACCCGTGAGGTTCCCACCGCTGCCGTGCTTTTCTTTATCCCTTTCGCGCTTTGCGAAAGGGATTTTTAAATTGGAGCGAAATATTTACCGTAAAAATATAGACGAATCCGTCTATATTTTATATACTATAGGAGAAATAGACGGAATCGTCTATATTTTAGCAGAGGAGCATCTCAAATGATTGTCCTGGACGTTTTAAAACTGCTGGTCTCCATTGCGGCGGCTTTTCTGGTCGGCCGGCTGGTAGCAAAACTCCACTTGCCTTCAATCCTCGGATGGTTGATTACAGGCATGGCGCTTGGCCCGCATGCATTTGGATTCATCAGCCAATCCATATTGGACGCCCGTTGGTTCAACATCGCGATCCACATCCTGGAATGTACGTTCGGCCTGATGATCGGCACGGAACTGATCTGGAAAACGATGAAGCAGGCGGGCAAACAGATCATCGTTACCACGATCACCGAATCTTTGGGTACATTCGTGGTCGTCAGCCTTGTTTTTGGGGGAATCTTCTATTTCAGCGGCGTACCGGTGTACCTTGCCTTCCTGTTTGGCGGCATCGCCTTGGCCACAGCGCCCGCTCCCTCTCTTTCCATCGTCAATGACATGAAGACCGCCGGACCTGTGACCAATACGCTCATCCCCATGGCCGCGCTGGACGACCTGGTGGGCGCGGCGGTTTTTTTCACCGTCATCGCCCTGGTGAGCGCCGGCATCTCCACGCAGGAGATCTCCGTTTTCGCAATGCTGTTTTATGTGTTCCTGCCGGTGTTCCTGGGCATTATCACTGGTTTTATCACCGGAAAATTGTTGCGGCTGGTCAAGGGAAAAAAAGCCTCCGTCGCGGTCATGGCCGCCATGCTGCTCCTTTCCTGGGCAATTGGCATGTATTTAAACGAATCGGTGCTGCCCATGCCGGTGATCAATTTCATGCTGATCGGCATGTCTTTCTCCGCAGTATTTGCCAATATGATTTCAGAAGAACAGCTTTCAGACATCATGGACGTAATGAACCCCGTGATCGGCCTGGCGCTGATTGTAGCCATTCTCAACTTGGGCGCGCCCCTGGATTACCACCTCATCTTCGGGGCTGGCATTTATACGGCGGTATACATTGTCTCCCGGGCCATCGGCAAATACTCGGGCGCATATATTGGCGCGCGCGCAACCCACGCGCCGGTTTCCGTGCGCCGCTATTTGGGCTTTACGCTTTTGCCGCACTCGGGCGTTTCGCTGGTGTTTACCGGCATTGCCGTATCCATATTGAGCGGCCCGGCCCCGGAGTGCGCCTCCATCATACAGGGTACTATTGCGGCGGCGGCGGTCATCAACGAAATCATAGCCGTATTCATTGCCAAAAAAGGATTTGAATGGGCCGGAGAAATCCATAAGCGGGTGGACGCATGAAACAGGAAGAACGGCGTGAGCGACGCATACGGGAAATTTTCAGCGCGGCCATGGAGGAATTCGGGACAAACGGCTACGAAAACGTAACCATGGACAGCCTTTGTACGCGCCACGGCCTTTCCAAGGGCGTGTTGTATCATTACTTTTCCAACCGGGATGAATTATTCTTGCTGTGCGTGGAATCTGTATTCCGCGATTTGCGCGCATATCTGGAGCAAAAAAGCGCGATCCCCGCAGAACAGAACGTTGCAAGATCCATCCGCGATTACTTCTTTTGCCGCGAGGACTTCTTCCATGCGCGGCCGCTGGAGAAAAACATCTTTGAAAACGCGCTGCTGCACCCTCCAAAACATCTGCGTGAACAGATCCGCGAACTGCGCCGCCCTTTGCAGGAAGTTAACCAGGCGTTTTTACGGCGGGCCGTCCCATACCTTCCGCTGCGGCCCGGCCTGGACGCAGCGGAAGCCATCCGCTATTTTGAAAGCATTGAATCCCTGTTTTGGGAGCTGTTGGCAGTCTATAGCGCCGACCCCGCTGCCAAGGAAGCGGAGCGGCTTTGGGATATGGTCGCCTTTGGTGTCGCCCAACCCGAAGGAGAATAACGGGGCCGGAGGGGAGTCCCCCCCGGCCCCGTTCGTGGCATACGAATAAAACGGCCGCCAGCCGGGTTTTCATGCCCTACATGCCAAAATAGGCGGCGATCTCGTCCATGCGCTCCATCTGCCTGACGTGGAAGGGGCAGCGGCGCTCGCAGTGGCCGCAGTGCAGGCAGTCGCCGGCGTGGAGGTTCAATTTGGCGTAGTGCCCCTCGGCCAGTTTGTCGCCGGCGCAGGCGAGGTCGTAGTACTTGTTGATGAGGCCGATGTTGAGGCTGGTGGGACAGGGCATGCAGTGGTTGCAGTAGACGCAGCGGCCCTGGGCGCCCGCCGGGGCGAACTGCCTGATGACGGCGTAATCGCGCTCTTCCTCGCTGGCGTCGAAAAAGCCGAGCACGGCTTTGAGATCGTCCATGTTCCGCACGCCGGGGAGCACGGTGAGCACCCCGGGGCGGTCGAGAACGTATTGCAGGCACTGATACGGCGTGAGCGCCTGGCCAAAGGGCGAAATGCCCGCGTTCAAAAGCTGGCCGCCGGCAAAGGGCTTCATTGCGGAGATGCCCACGCCGTGGCGCTGACAATCGCGGTAGAGCGAGGCGCGCTTTTCCACCTCGCCGATGCCATATTCGCCTTTTTGATAGTCGTAGGCGGGATTGACGCTGAACATGAACAGGTCGATCTCCCCGCAGGCGAGCAGGCGGCGGGCGATGGCGGGATCGTGCGAGGAAAAGCCGATGTGCCGCACCCGGCCCTCGGCCTTGAGAGCGCGCAGATAGTCGAGCAGGCCGCCGCTTACGACCGCGTCGGCGTCCTCGGGGTCGTCCACGCAGTGGAGGAAGCCAAAGTCGGCGTATTCGAGGCCGAGCGTCTCCATCTCCCACTGGAAGGTGCGGCGGATGGCGTCCAGATCGCGCGTCCAGCCGTAGTCTTCGCCATCGTAGAGCGCGCCGAAGTGTACCTGCAGCATCGCGTCGCGCCGGCGGCCCCAGAGGGCGGAGGCCACGGCCTCGACGGAGGCGCGCTTGGCGGCGGCGAGGTCTATGTAGTTGACGCCGGCATCCAGCGCCGCTTCCACCACCCTGACCGCGTCCTTCCCCGCCTCGTGCAGGGAGCTGGCGCCCAGGCCGATGACACTGATCGCTTCGCCGCCATGCGGCAATTTCCGGTAAAACATGCTATCCCCTCCCTGGCTGCGATCGTGACAGACGTTGACAAAGCCCGCGTCGGGCGTGCCCGCGCGCGATGCCGCGCGCGTTTGCCGCTCGATCCGCGGGCGTATCCAACGCTCGTCTGTTAAAATTATAACACGTTCATCACGAATATGCAACCATTTACAGCCCCACGGCGCGTTTTTCTCCGGCATTGCGGCGGTAGGCCAGGGGCGTTACGTGCAGATAGCGCTTGAAGCACTCGGTGAAATAGCTGGAACTGGCAAAGCCCACCGAACGGGCGACCTCCGCCACGGTGAGGTTGGGGTTCGAAAGCTGCTCCATGCCCTTTTGCAGGCGATAGCGGATGAGGTAGCCGCCGGGCGTCTGCCCCGTGTGTTTGCGAAAGACTTCACAGCAGGAGCTGACGGACACGCCGCCGGCGCGGGCGATGTCGCGCACGGAGAGCTTTTCCGCGTAGTGGCGCTGCACATAGCCGAGCATGCGGCGCAGGGAAAGGGAACGCCTGTCCGCTTCCACGGCCAGCGGCCCGGGGGCGGGCATGTGGCGGGTGAGCAGGGCCGCGGCGCGGAAGGCGAGGCTCATCACCGTGAGCTCGGCGGCGGGGTCGTCGCCCTCCATGGTCTCGCAGGCGGCGCGCACGCATTGCAGCACCATCTGCTGCCAACCCTCCGAAGCGGTCAGCTTCAGGCAGGAGAAGGCCTCGTTGTTGGCAAGGGGACGCACGAAATTTTCCAGCAGGTAGGCGCTCGTTCCCAGCAGCGCCGGGTGGAGCACCATGCAGAAGTACTCGCAATCCTCGCCGGAAAAGCTATCCATGCCGTGCGGCTGATCGGAATTGATGAACAGGCCCTCGCCTTCGCAAAGCGTGAAAACGTCGCCGCCCACCTCGCAGCGGATGCGGCCCTTGCGCACAAAGCAAAATTCCAGATCGTCGTGCCAGTGACTGAGGATGCGGCGATCGGGATAATCGCTCAGGCGCATCCGGGAAGCGAACACGGCAAAGCCCGGACGATTGTAGCGCACGCGCTCGGAACCATCGCTCATCACATCCAAGGGGTCTCGCATGACTTTTCTCCATTTGTTTCGTTATTTTACCATTATTTGCGCTATATTCCCAAATATTCGCTGATTTACTTCGGGATATTCCTATTTTAGCACAGAAAAGCGCGGCGCGCAAGCCCCAACTTCAGCCGCGGCGGTAGGCCAGCGGCGAAAGGTTCATGCGGCGGCGAAAGACCTTGCCGAAGTAGCTGGAAGTGGCAAAGCCGCAGGCGGCGGCGATGTCGGTGACGGAACGATCCGTTTCGCGCAAAAGCTCGGCGGCCTTGCGCAGGCGAAAGTCCGTGAGGGTGGCAAGCGGCGTGGTGCCCAACTCCTGCTTGAAGCAGCGGAAGCACTCGCGCTCACAGACGCCGGCGCTGGCGGCGATGTCCGCGGGGGAGATGTCCTCGGCAAAGTGGTCGCGGATAAAGCCGAGCATGCGCTTGAGCCGCGCCGTCTCCGGGCGGGGCAGGGGCTGGCGCGCGCCGATGACGGGCAGGGCCAGCGCGTAAACGCCCTGCCAGACGCGGTTGAGAAGCCCGCAAATTTCCAGTTCATAGCCCGTTTTTTCCTCGCCGGCGGCGGCGAAGGCGCGGTCGAGCGCGTCCAGCACGGCGCGGTGCTCGGCATTTTCGCGAAAGAGGGGCAGCGCGTCCAGCAGCGTGCACTCCACCACCGGGGCCACGTAGCGTCTGAGCGGCAGCTCGGCGGCGGCGACGAGGGAGCGGTCGAACATGTGCGTCTGCACGCACACGCCCCGCGCGCCCTCAAAGGCCTCGTTGCGGTGCAGCACGTTGGCGTTGACCAGCACGCCGTCGCCCTCCCGGACGATATACTCGCCGCGCTGCGTGGAGGTCTTGAGCACGCCGGAGGCGCAGATGTTGATCTCCAGCGTGGCGTGCCAGTGCCAGTCCACGCAGGGGCCGGAATAGCCGTCGAACCGGCAGTCGATGGCCGTGTAGGGGAAGCCGGGGTCGTAGCCCTGCAATTTTTCCCGCTGGCGATCGTCCAGCATCAGCTCTGTGGGATGATAGATCATGCGTGCCACATCCTGTCGCTATTTTACTTATATCTGTCTATTTTTTTGTTGTTTTCCGCATTATCTTGCGGTATACTGCTATTGTACCACAGGGTGGTGCGAAAATCAAGGCTTTGGAGGGATCTTGCATGTTGTTTGTGAACGTTCAGAAACCCGACGCGCTTTTCCGCAAGATCGGCGAGTGCGAGGGAAGCGTTTCCTATCTCGACGGACAGGGCGCGCACCGCGACCTAAAGCGCGTCGCCGCGCAGATGCTCGACCTTGGCGCGCCGCTGCGCCTACAGGCCATCCCGTCGCTGGAAGTGCTGGCCGACAGCCCGAGGGACCGGCAGAAACTGATGAGCTTCATGATGGAGAGCCGCTGCTGAAAAAACGTTCCGCCGTCACGGTCAAGCGCCGTGGCGGCGGTTTTTTCATGCGCGGCAGCAGCCGCGGATGCGTTCATCACCGGTGATCTTCTATCCTCTTTCCCGCCTCCAAAAATTCCCGCAAGTCCGGCAGAGACCAAATGCTGTCCGGCGAAAGGCGCAAAAAGCCTTTGGTCAACACGCGAACATACAGGCGCATGCAGCCCGTCCGCCTGCGCCTGTACCAGCGCACGTTGCCCTGCGAATCGA
>DVGE01000247.1 GCA_018712885.1 Candidatus Pullichristensenella stercoripullorum
AGTTTCGTTCGCGCCGCTTTGCCGCACGCTCGGGAATTGCAGGGCGGTTTCTTCAATTCTCAAATCGCCGGAGGCAATCGGCCCCGGCAGCCTGAACCCCCGGGCCTGGCCCGCCGCCGGGAAGCGCTTTACGGGCGGTTCCACCGATCTTTTGGACGGGCCGCGGCCGGCGCTTTATTCCCCCGCCTTTTTCCCGTATTCCGGGAACGGCTCCAGGCTGCGGTGGAGGATGCCGTTCATGTAGGCGATGATGATGCCGTAATTCGTATAGGACACGCCGCTGTCGGCGGCCAGGCCGCGGCGGTAGCGCATCTCGCGCTCGTTGAGCATGCAGCCGCCGCAGTGCACCACCAGGGCGTAGGGGCTGAGGTCTTCGGGGAATTCGCCGCCGGAGGTGAAGGCAAATTGCGGCTCCACGCCGGTGAAGCGGCGAATCCAGCCCGGCAATTTCACCGTGCCGATATCCTCGCACTGGCGGTGATGGGTGCAGCCCTCGCAGATGAGCACGCGGTCGCCGTCGCGCAGGGTTTTCAGCGCCTCCGCGCCGCGCACGGCCTTGTCCAGCACGCCCTTGAAGCGGGCAAAGAGGATGGAAAAAGACGTAAGGGGCACATCCTCCGGCACCATCTGCTTGACGGTTTCAAAGGCCTGCGAATCGGTGACCACCAGACGCGGCCTGCCCAGCCGCGCCAGCATGGCGGGAAGCTGGGCGGGCTGGACGACGGCGCAGGCCGCCTGCGCGTCCAGTATATCGCGGATGGCCTGCACCTGCGGCAGAATCATCCTGCCCCTGGGGGCGGAGGCATCGATGGGCGTGACCAGTACGACCGCATCGCCGGGGGAAAGCAAATCGCCCAACAGCCGCCTGCCCCCGTTCCCGGCTTGCACCAGGCGGGCAAGGCGCTCCTTGAGGGCGTCGATGTTCTCGCCCGTGCGGGCGCTGACGGCGATTTCGCCTTCACCACAGGGCATGCCGCGCAAATCGCATTTGTTGTATACCGTGATATGGGGCACGCCCTTTTTGTCGAAACGCCGCAGAAGCTCCCGGTCCTCGTCTGTCAGCCCTGCCGCCGCGTCCACCACCAGCACGGCGGCGTCGGCGCGGTTGAGCTCCCGCAGGGCGCGCTGCACGCGCAGGGAACCGACCTCGCCCGCGTCGTCTATGCCGGGGGTGTCGATGATCACCACCGGGCCGAGGGGCAGAAGTTCCATGGACTTGCGCACCGGGTCGGTGGTGGTGCCTGCCACCGGCGAGACGATGGACAGCGCCTGCGCGGTAATGGCGTTGACCAGGCTGGATTTGCCCGCGTTGCGCCGCCCGAAGAAGGCGATGTGTACGCGGTTGGCCGAAGGGGCGCCGTTGAGGTCTGCCATATATACGTCCTCCCTGTTGAAACCGTAATTTTCCAATCCCATGGGGCCAGTCATCGCAACTTCGGCCCCGGCAAAACCGGCGCGGCGGGCGGGGCCTTCCCTCCCCCGCCGCCCATGCGTCAGAAGCGGAAATCGCGCGCGCCCTGTTCGATTTTGGCGAGGTAATCGCGCGTCACCTGGCGCACCTTCTCCTTGGGGATGTTTTCAAGCTCCTGCCGGATCATCTTTTCGCCCACGGCCCGGGTTTCGGGGCTGGCGTAGTCCTCCAGGAATTCCTTGAGGGTGATGATGGCGTTGGGGTGGCAGCAGTTCTGGATTTGCCCGCTCTTGCACAGGCTCATGAAGCGGTCGCCCGTGCGCCCCTCGCGGTAGCAGGCGGTGCAGAAGGAGGGGATGTGGCCGTTCTCCATCAGCCAGCGCACCACCTCGTCCAGCGTGCGCTGGTCGGATACGTCGAACTGCTCCGTGTCGGTGGGCCGCTCCTCCTCGGTGTAGCCGCCCACGGACGTGCGCGAACCGCCGCTGATCTGCGAGATGCCCAGCTCCATGGCGCGCTCGCGCACGCTCTGGCTCTCGCGGGTGGAGATGATCATGCCCGTGTAGGGCACGGCCACGCGGATGAGGGCGCACAGTTTGAGGAAAATTTCATCGCTGATGCCGTTGTCGAACGCCGAGGGGTCGATGTCGTCGGCGCGCTTGATGCGCGGCACGGAGATGGTGTGCGGCCCCACGCCGTGTACGGCCTCCAGATGTTCGGCGTGCATCAGCAGCCCGGCGAACTCGTAGCGGTACAGCTCCAGCCCGTAAAGCACGCCCAGCCCCACGTCGTCGATACCGCCCTCCATGGCGCGGTCCATGGCCTCGGTGTGGTAGGCGTAGTTGTGTTTGGGGCCGGTGGGGTGGAGCTTTTCGTAGCTATCCTTGTGGTACGTCTCCTGAAAGAGGATGTAGGTGCCGATGCCAGCCTCCTTCAAGCGGCGGTAGTTTTCCACCGTGGTGGCGGCGATGTTGACGTTGACGCGGCGGATGGCGCCGTTTTTGTGCTTGATGGAATAGATGGTGTCGATGCACTCGAGGATGTATTCGATGGGGTTGTTCACCGGATCCTCGCCAGCTTCTACTGCCAGCCGCTTGTGGCCCATGTCCTGCAGGGCGATCACTTCGGCGCGCACTTCCTCCTGCGTCAGCTTCTTGCGCGGTATGTGGCCGTTCTGCCGGTGGTAGGGGCAGTAGACGCAGCCGTTGACGCAGTAGTTGGACAGATACAGCGGCGCGAACATGACGATGCGGTTGCCATAAAACTTCTTTTTAATTTCCCTGGCAAGGGCGGCGATTTCCGATTGCACCTCGGGGTCTTCATTGGCCAGCAGCACGGAGGCTTCGCGGTGGGAAAGCCCCTTGCCCTCGCGCGCCTTGTCGAGGATGGCGCGGATGAGGGGCATGTCGTCCTTGTGCAGGTCGGCGTAGGCGAGGGTATCTTCGATCTCCTGATGGTTGATAAACTCCTCCGCCTTCATGGACTTTACGTCGTACATGGGTCGTGTTCTCCTTTCTTCCGGGTCAGCGCTGCTTCCCCGTCGGGAAATGATCTATGGTCTCCGCGCGCGATGGTCACGCGGTAACCGATGTTCTCCATGCGCTTTTGCAGATCGGAAAGCGCGTCCGCCGTTTCGCCCGCGGCGCTGGCCTTGCCCTCGTAGAGGGCGTACTTTTCCCGCGCGTCCGGCGGCGAGAGGTTGGGCATCACCACGTTCGCCCCGGCCAGCATGCCCTTTTCGCAGCCGCGGGGGTCGAGCGTGGCCAGCGCCGTGGTCGCGGGCAGGAGCGCGTCCGGCAAAAGCAGGCGGATGATGGCCAGCAATTTGCAGGTCATCTCCACCGTGCCCGCCGGGAACGCGCCCAGCGGCGTGTCGCGGTGGGGGATGAAGGGGCCGATGCCCACCATCTCCGGTTCGAAGCGGCGGATGAAGGCGAGGTCGCGGGCAATGTCCGCAGGCGTCTGCCACGGCGAGCCGACCATGAAGCCGCAGCCGACCTGGTAGCCGATGGCCTTGAGGTCGGCAAGGCACTGCATGCGGCGCTCGAAGGACAGCTCCGGCGGGTGCAGCCGCCCGTAGTGCGCCTTCGTCGCCGTCTCGTGGCGCAGAAGGTAGCGGTCGGCCCCCGCGTCGAACAGCCTCTGGTAGCTTTCGCGGCTTCTTTCGCCCACGGAGAGCGTCACCGCGCGGTCGGGCCGCGCCGCCTTCAGCGCCCGCACGATGCGGCAGAGCCGCTCGTCGGTGAAATGGGGGTCTTCCCCGCCCTGCAGCACCACCGTGCGAAAGCCCATGCGGTAGCCCGCCTCGGCGCAGGCAAGAATTTCCTCCTCCGACAGCCGGTAACGGCAGGCCCGCGCGTTGGAGCGGCGGATGCCGCAATACAGGCAGTCGTTTTTGCAGAAATTGGTAAACTCAATGAGCCCGCGGATGTACACGTCCCGCCCGTAGACGGCCTCGCGCGCCGCCCGCGCCCGGGCAAAGAGGTGGGAAAGCACCTCCCCGTCCCCGCAGGCGAGCAGCGCGAGCATGTCCGCATCCGGCAGGCTGCGTTCCGCCGCCAGACGGTCAACAAGGCGCTTCAACGCTGCCATCGCTGACAAAGCCCGAATAGGCGGTCTTGATGCTCACATTCGGCAGACGGCCGATCTTGCCGGCAAGGGCGCTGATGGCGTCCTGCGGCGCGTCCACGGCCACGCTGATGATGTAGATGCCCTTCTGCCGGTAGGGAAGCCCCATGCGCCCGATGATGTATTCGTTGTAGGCGTGCAACAGGGCGTTGACCTCCCCGGCGCGGGCGCAATCGTGGAGGATGATGCTCATAACGGCCACTCTGGTCTGCATGTTCCGTCCTTTCCCATACAAAAAACTCCCGGCCCAAAATGCCGGGAGCGCATGACGACGCAGACCGCCTCGCGGCGGCGGCATTTTCGGCTTCTACGCGGGCAGCCCCTTGTATGCAGTCACGAAAATCTCAATTCCGGCGCGCCGCAGGAATGGCTTTGGCGAACCGTGTGTTTTATTATAGCGGAAAGGGCGCGGCCCGTCAAGACCGGGGCGGGAAAAATCGCCTCAGAT
>DVGE01000248.1 GCA_018712885.1 Candidatus Pullichristensenella stercoripullorum
CGTGCCCTTTGACCGGAGCGCGGCATATATGCACCATCGGGCGATGAAGAACCGCCGCGACAACAACGTCGTGGACGCGCTGGAGCTTTTGCGCCGCGCCGTGGAGCGCTCGCCCGACAACGACGAATACAAGCTCGACATGGCCGGGCTTTTGAGCGACATGGGCTGCCTTTCGCAGTCCAACCGCCTGCTGTTGGACATGCTCTCCGGCGAAAAAGCGCCCAGCGAGTGCTATTACGGGCTGGCGCTGAACCTGCTTTCCGTCAGCGACGTTCCCGGGGCGCGGCAGGCGCTGATGCGCTATCGCGGCGCCGACCCGCGCGGGCAGTACGCCCCCGACGTGCGCCGCCTGTACGACGAACTGCGCCTCTACGAGATGTTCTCCCAGCCCGCGGGCCGCAAGAGCCGCCGCGCCGCCAGCTTGGACGACCTCGCCTGCGAGCGCATGCGCGAGGAGGAATTTGCCCGCGCCGCGCGCCTGTTCGAGCGCAGCCTGCGCATCGAGCCGGAGCGCGCGGAGGTGCGCGCCCTCTACGCCACGGCGCTGGAATTGAGCGGTAGCCACCGCGCCGCCATGCGCGAGATGCGCGCCGCCTCCGAGGGGGAGAACGCCTCGGTGCGCACGCTGTGCATGGCCGCGCAGTTCTATCACATGAAGCGCATGCCGCGCAAGAGCCGCCAGATGGCCCTGCGCGCCGTGCGCCAGCGCCCCGACGGCGTCGAGCTGCGCATGCTCATGCAGATGCTGGGGGAATTGGGCATGGACGCGGAGGCGGGCGAGTGCGCGCGCCTGGCCATGCAGGAAACGCCCTACGACCGGCAGCTTCTGCATGTGCGCGCCGCAGCCCTGCTGCGCACGGGCGGGCCGCTTTCCCAGGCGGTGAAGTTCTGGGAGCGCATCGCCCGCATCGACCCGGACGACGCCATCGCCGCCTATTATGTGCGTGCCGCGGCGGAAGGGCGTTTGCAGGCCGATCAGGTGGATTACGTCTACCAGGTGCCGCGACAGGAGGCGTTCGAACGCCTCAGCTACGTCTCCGGCGTGCTCGCCGCCGCCGGCGGGGAGCTGGAAAAGCCCTGGCGGGAAGACGAGCGCTTCCGCGCCCTGCTCACATGGTGCCTGACGGTGGACAACCCGCAGTTCCGCCGCGCGGCGGTGACGGCGCTGGCCGCCATCGACGATCCCGAGGCCGAGGCCACGCTGCGCGAGGTGTTCACCCGGCCGGAGATCTCCTACGATATGAAGCTCAACGCCCTCGTGCTTTTGCGCCTGCGCGGGGCGGATATGCGCCGGGCGCTGCCGCCGTGCATCGACGAGCGCGACGGCCTTTTGCCGGATGCGGACGCGATCCTGCCGCGCCTGCCCATCGGCCTGCGGCAGGCCTGCCGCTACGCCGGCGAGGTGTTGGAGGACGACTATGGCCTCAGCGCGATGCCGGCGCTGGCGCTGACCATGGCGCGGGCGCACAGCCGCCGCCAACTGGTGTTCTGCGCCCGCTGGCGCATCCCCGCTTACGCGGCGGCGCTGACCTACTGCTACCTGTCCATGCGCGGGGAGAAGCCCTCCTTCCGCATTCTCTGCCGGCAGTTCGGCAGCGACTTCCGTCGAACCGTATTTTACGCCGCCCGCATCGCGAGCGCGCTGGAGGAGGATGGCAGTGAACAGACCGATCGACCTTGAGCACCTGTTCCAGCACTATGCCGCCGACAGGCTGCGCGCGGCGGGGGAATTGGACGAGGACGCCGCCGAGGAGCGGGCGGAGGCGCTCTACGCGGAATGGGCGGACGCCCCCTGCGCGGCGCTGGAGGGTTGTTCGCCGCGCGCCTGGTTCGCGCGCCTGAATACGCCTGAGGCGCTGCTGGAGGCGCTGACCGCCTACGCGCGCGCGCAGATCGAGCCGCCGGAACTGCTGCTGGAGCGCTTTGACGATCTGGGCGCGGCCTGCGCCGCCCCGCTGGAAGCGCTGGCCCGCGACGAGGGCGAGGGCGCGGAAGTCCGCGCGCAGGCGCTGGGGCTCCTGCCCGGCATCGACGAGGCCCGCGCCACGCGCGTCGCCGTGGACGCGGTGCTCGCCGCGCGGGAGAGCGACGCCTTTTGCGAGCTGGCCGCCGAGATCCTCGCCGACCGCGTGGACGCGGACATCGCCGGCCGCCTGCTGGATGGCTACGATGCCGCCGAGGACTTTGCCCGCGAGCTCATCCTCGAGGTGCTGTGCAACTTCCCCGGCGACGGGCGCGTCTACGAACGCCTGCTGGACATGCTGAAAAACCGCCCGGAGCAGCGCGCCTTTGCCGCCCGCCTGCTGGGGCGCTACGGGGACGCGCGCGCCATCGAACCGCTCAAGGCGCTCATCTCCATGAGCGACATCACCTATTACGAATACATGGAATTGCGCAACGCCGTGGAAGCGCTCGGCGGCGAGATCGAACATGAGCGCGAGTTCTACGGCGATCCCGACTATGAATACCTGCGCGATCTGGAATGACAAAGGGGAGGGACAAGGTGTACTGCACAAAATGCGGAAAGAAGAACGCGGATGACCGCCTGTTCTGCGGCTTTTGCGGCAGCCCGCTGAACGCGCCGGAGAGCGCTGCGTCCAGCGAGGACGACGAGCGCAGGCTCTACGGTCGTCCCCAGGCGGCGGAAGCGCCCGCGGCGCAAAGCGAGCAAACGGCCGCGCCGGAAACGCCGGCGTCCGCGCCGCCGGAAGGGGCGTCTCTGTCCCGCCGCGCGCGCCGCGAAAAACAGGCCGAGGAAGCGGCGGCCCGGGAAGCGGCGGCCCGGGAAGAAGAGTGGCCGGATCTCGATTTCGAGCCGCCCGTCCCGCCGCGGCCGCAGTTCAAGCCTGCGCCGGAAGCGGCGGAGGACGAGGACGGTGCCGGCGCGTTGGAAATGGACTACGGGGAAGCGGTGGACGCGCCGCCCGAGGAAGACGTGCCCGCCCCCGGCGACGCGGACGATCCGCTCGCCCGCCCGCTGCTCAACAGGCCGGTGGAGCTGCGCGCCAAGCACCCGCCGCAGCTTTCGCGCCAAGCCGCCCCGGTCAAGCCCCGCGCGGCTACGGGCGCGCGGCCAGTCAACACCGTGGTGCCGCCGCGCGCGCCCGACCCGGACGACCTCTTTCTGGAGGACGAGGCCGACGCCGAGGACGACATCGCCGACTTCGTGAACGAATACCTGGACGACTATCGCTACGAAGAACGTCCGCACGGCAACTTCTTCATGCGCCACATCCGCGGCTTCGTCACGCTCATACTGCTCGTCATCTTCGCGCTGGTGGTCGGCTACTGGCTGCTGTTCGGCAGCGGTCAGCGCGTGCTGGGACAGCTCTACATCAGCGGCAACCCGGAGACGTATGTCGAGCTCGGCCAGGAGGCGGACGCGGCGGGGAGCTATGAAGAGGCGGGCGCGTACTACTTAAAGGCGCTGGAGCTCGCCCCCACGGATCGCGTCACCGCCATCAACGCCGCCAACGCCTACATCCGTGCTGAAAACGCCGGCCGCGCGGCGGAGGCGCTGGAATACCTCATCGCCATCGACCCCAGCGACCCCGCGCCCTACAACACCCTCAAACAGCTCTACCCGGACGCGGCCTCGCGCCCGCAGCGCGTCACCCAGCTTTTGCAGCAGGGCGCGCAGAACACGGGCGACGCCAGCCTCGCTCAGTAGGCGCGTGCAGGAAGCCCCCGTTTCCCAGCCGGGAAACGGGGGCTTTCGCGCAAAAGGCCCGTTTTTCGCGCGCATTTTGCAAGTTCAAGAATTTTTGTTGCATTTTTGCGCAGTTTGCCAAAATTTTACCGCGCCCCTTGACAAACACTTTTCGCCGTGGTATCCTGTCACCAACGCGATGACCGGGAACAAGTACGGCAGGGCGCGGCCTTCAGAGAACCGCCGGGTGGTGCGAGGCGGCAGGCAGTCCGGCGCGGAATACATCCCGAGAGCGGCGCACTGAACGGGGCTTTCCCTAAGTAGGCTGCGACGGGTTCGCCCGTGAGCGCGATAGGGTATGTTCGTACCCGACGAGGGTGCTTTCGTGAGGGAGCGCCGAATTGAGGTGGTACCACGGGTAAACGCCCGTCCTCAGCAATTCACTTTGCGGAGGGCGGGCTTTTTGCGTGCCCCCGCGCATGGGAGGGGATCGCATGGCGATCAAACTGGCGCTCTTGGTGGTGTTTTTCGGGATCATGCTGGCGGTGGGCATCCATTGCCGCCGCCACGCCACGGACGTGAACGGCTTCGTGCTCGGCGGGCGCTCGGTGGGCGCGTGGCTGACGGCCTTTGCCTACGGCACGTCCTACTTCTCGGCGGTCATCTTCGTCGGCTACGCGGGCCAGTTCGGCTGGCGCTTCGGCGTGGCCTCCACGTGGATCGGCCTGGGCAACGCCTTTTTGGGCTCGCTGCTGGCCTGGGTGGTGCTCGGCCGCCGCACAAGGCTGATGACGCAGCACCTGGACAGCGCCACCATGCCGGAGTTCTTCGGCAAGCGCTTCGGCTCCAAGGGGCTGAAGATCGGCGCTTCGATCATCGTCTTTATCTTCCTCATCCCCTACACAGCCTCGCTCTACAACGGCCTTTCCCGGCTGTTCGGCATGGCCTTCAACATCGACTACACGCTCTGCATCATCCTCATGGCGGCGCTGACCTGCGTCTACGTGGTGGCGGGCGGCTACATGGCCACGGCCATCAACGATTTCATCCAGGGCCTCATCATGCTGGGCGGCATCGTCGTGGTGGTGCTGGCGGTGCTCAATGAAAACGGCGGCTTCATGGCGGCCATGGACGCGCTCGCCCGCGTGGAGGACGCCTCCGTGACCACCACGCCCGGCGCGTTCACCTCCTTCTTCGGGCCCAAGCCGCTCGAGCTCCTCGGCGTGGTCATCCTCACCTCGCTGGGCACCTGGGGGCTTCCGCAGATGGTGCAGAAGTTCTACGCCATCCGCTCGGAAAAGGCCATCCACAAGGGCGCGGTCATCTCCACGCTGTTTGCCGTGGTCGTGGCGGGCGGCTGCTACTTCCTCGGCGGTTTTGGCCGGCTCTACGGGGACCGCGTAAACGTCGCCGCCGACGGCTACGACGCCATCATCCCCGCGATGCTGGAAAACCTCTCGCCGCTTTTGATCGGCATCGTCGTCATCCTCGTGCTCTCGGCCTCCATGTCCACGCTCTCCAGCCTGGTCATGGCCTCCAGCTCGACCCTGACGCTCGACCTTCTCAAGGACAATGTCGTCAAGGACATGGACGAGAAAAAGCAGGTGCTGACCATGCGCGCCCTCATCGTGGTGTTCATCGCCATCTCCGTGGTCATCGCCATCGTACAGCACAAGAGCAACATCACCTTTATCGCCCAGCTGATGGGCGTCTCGTGGGGCGCGCTGGCGGGCGCGTTCCTCGCCCCCTTCCTCTACGGGCTCTACTGGAAGCGCACCACCCGCGCGGCGGTATGGGTCAGCTTCCTCTTCGGCGCGGGCGTGATGACGCTGAACCTCTTCTGCCCGTCCCTCTTCCCGTCCGTCCTCCAGTCGCCCATCAACTGCGGCGCGTTCGCCATGCTCGCGGGATTGGTGCTGGTGCCGCTGGTGAGCCTCATTACCCCGAGGCCGGAGCGGGAACTGACCGAGAGCGCCTTCGCCTGCTACGAGGCCAAGGTGGTCGTGCCCGTGAAGCGCTCGCTGGGAGACTGACGCTTGAGACGCAAAACGCCGCCCTCCGCATATCGCAGAGGGCGGCGCTGTTTTGTTCAAATGTCCTTTTCCACGACCGTGCCGCTTTGGAGCGAGGCGGGCACGTCGATGGCGCGCTGGTTCTTCGAGCCGCGAAAGCGCAGGGAAAGCGTGC
>DVGE01000249.1 GCA_018712885.1 Candidatus Pullichristensenella stercoripullorum
CGGCGGGGCGCAATTCCTCAAAGCCCTTGCGGATGGCCGCGTCGGTCATCGAGGAGATCCACAGCCGTTTGACCGGCTTTTTGCAGCCCGCCATGCGGTAGATGTAGCGGAAGATCAGTTCGCCCTCGCGCGCCGCGTCGGTTGCGCAGATGACCTCGGCGGTATCCTTGTCGTTCATCAGCTTTTTGACGATGGCGAACTGGGCGCGCGTGGCGGGCAGCACCTTCAGGGGGATGTCCTCCGGCAAAATGGGCAGATCGTCCATGCGCCAGCGGCGATAGCGCTCGTCCAACTCGTCCGGCTCCATGAGGGAGACGAGGTGGCCCAGCGCCCATGTTACGATGTAACCCTTGCCCATAAGACAGCCGTCGCCCGGCTGGGAGGCCCCCAGCACGCGGGCGATGTCGCGCCCCACGGACGGTTTTTCAGCGACGATGACGGTATTCATAGCCCCAAGCATACCACAAAACGCGCCGCCATGCAAGCGGCGCGCGGGCTATGAGCGCTTATTTCGGCGCCGGCACGCCTTCGCCGGCCTGCTGCGCCTGCCGGCGCTCGAATTCCAGGCGCGCGTCCACCGGCGGGGTGGAAAAATCCGGCGCGGCGTCCGGCGCGTCGAGCGTGAAGGCGGACACCTCGTAGGCGTTGCGCGTCAGGTATTCGCCGTTTTCCAGCAGCTTTTGATATTCGCGCGATTGCAGCCGCCCCGTGAGGCGCAGCTGATCGCCCACGTGGAAGCGCGCCGCGTACTGGGCGTTGCGGCCCCAGGCGATGCAGGGGATGTAGTCGCTCTTGCCAAAGGCGCGGTTCACGGCCAGCATCATGTCGCAGATCTCGCGGCCGAAGGGCGTGGAGCGGTACACGGGCGGCTTGCACAGCGCCCCGGTGAGGCTGACCTTGTTGAGTGTCTCGTTTTCCGAAGTCTCGTACATGCTCTGCACGAACAGCGTCACCATCAGCCGCCCCGCGCCGTCCACCACCTTGTTGTAGGAGCGCACCTGCCCCTGAAAGAGCATCAGCTTGCCCGCCGGGTCCTCGTCCGGGGGCAGGAGCTTGCCGGGGATAGTGACGGGGATCTTGTCCACCGCCCCGGAAAGGCGCTTGATGAGCAGCGTGCCGGCGTAAAAGGGCTCGTGCATGACCTCGTGGCTGAGCATGGGGGCGTTTTCCAGACGCCCGGCGGCCACCATGCGGTTGTTGGGATTGTCCATCGTATGCTTCACCTCGGCGATTTTTGCGCGTGTCCCCGCCCGGCGGGGGGCGGAGCGTTCCTTATAGTGTATGACGGGAACATCCCTCCCATGACCGGCGCAACCGCGGGGGTGGAAATTTCGTCCAAGAAAGAAAGGGGGGCTTTGCATGCGCAGGTTCTGGGCGCTGCTGCTTTGCGCGCTGTTCCTATGCGCCCCGGCGGGGGCGGAGACGTTCGCGGTGAACGCCGGGGAAAACGCGCTGCTCGTGACCGACGAAGGAAAAGCGCTGACCGCGTGGGGCGAATACGCCGCCGCGTCCCGCGTTTCGCCGCCAGACTGCCCGCCGGAGCGGGCGCTGTTCATCGCCGCGCCGGTGCTCACCGCGCTGCCCGAGGGCATGGAGGAGGGAGATCTGGCGCGCTACCGCCTGCTGAACGCGCGCGGCGAGGCGCTGGGCGACGAGCTGTACAGCAGCGCCCGGCATCTGCCCGAGGCCGGCGTGGTCATCGTCTGGCAGGGGGAGTGGGCCGGCGTCATCGGCGAGGACGGCGAAGAGATACTGCCCTGCGCCTACGGCGGCATACTGCCAAACGGCGAGGGCGGCTTCCTCGCCACGCCGCGCGGCGGCTACCTGTACGACGCGGAGGGCTACGCGACCGCCGCGCGCCTGTGGCGCTTTGACGCAAACGGCGCGGCCGTGGACACGGGGCTGGTCGTGGAGCCGCAGCCCGGCGGCGGATTTTCCGACGGCCTCGCGCCCATCGCCCTCTGGTCGGAGGAAGGCTGGCGCTACGGCTACGTGAACGCGCGGGGCGAACTGGCCATCCCCGCCGCCTTCGACTACGCCGAGGACTTCCGCGACGGCTGCGCCGCCGCGCGCACGCCGTCGGGCGGCGTGGGGCTTTTGCGGCCGGACGGCTCGTGGGCGCTGGAGCCGGTATACAGCGAACTCGGCTATCTCTGGGGCGACGGCGCCGCCTTCTACGCCCTGCGCGAGGGCAGCGTGGACCTCATCGACCGCGAAACGCTCGCCGTGCGCGCCGCCTTCGACGTTTCCCACGCGGACTACGCTTACGCCTACGAGCTGGACGGCGCGGCCATCGTCGTCGTCGCCGACGGGGAGATGCTGGCCGTGGATATGGAGGGGAACGTCCTTTTCCGCGGCGACGCGGCGGAGGCGACTGTTTCCTTGAACTTTACCGCCCGCAAGGGCGCGCCCGACCGCCTCGTCTTCACGCGCGGCGCGTGGCCGGAGCAGGAGGCCTTTCTCACCGACCTGCGTCTGCGCCGCGTGGCCGGGCCGTACTGTTCCATTGAGAGCGGCCTGTGGTGGAAGGACGGCGAGGGGCGCTTCCTCGTCTGCGACTACGAGCTTTCCGAGCAGACTTACAACGGGGAGACGTACACATTCCCCGTGGCCTCGTCGTTCGTCTACGGCGTCGTCGACGGGAACGGCGGCGAGGTGCTGCCGGTGGCGTATAACGCCATACAATACCTCTCAACTGAGCGGTATTGGGCGCGGCGCGGCGAGACGTGGAGGATGATCGACGAGGCGGGGAACATCTATTTTGAAGTCAGCGAGTACATGGATCTGATGGATTAGGGGGGATGAAGGATGAAGAGGTTTCTCGCGCTTTTGCTGGCGCTGTGTCTGCTCGGCGGCTTTGCGCTGGGCGAATGTCCGCGGTTTTCCCCGGAGGAGTACCCGCATGTGGACGGTTCCACCTCCATGCTGCCGCTCAGCCGCGCGCTGATGATGGCCTCCACCGGCGTAAGCGCGCAGGAGGCGGAACTGCGTATCTCCCACTCAAAGACCACGCTCTCCTTCTACGCGCTGGTGAGCGGCGAGGCCGACCTGCTGCTCGTCGCCCGCCCCGCGCAGGAGGCGTTCGACTACGCGGAAGACATGGGCGTGGAATTGGAGATGCGGCCCATCGGCGTGGACGCGCTGGTGTTTCTCACCAGCGACAAAAACCCGGTGGACAGCCTCACGCAGCAACAGGCCGTGGGCATCTACACCGGCGCGATCACCAACTGGAAGGAAGTGGGCGGCGCGGACGCGGAGATCGTCGCCTACCAGCGCAACGAGACTTCCGGCAGCCAGGTGATGATGGAAAATGTGGTCATGGACGGTCAGCCGATGATGGACGCGCCCGTGGAGTACCGCCCCTCGGAGATGGGCGCGCTGGTGGACGAAGTGGCTTCTTACCGCAACAGCGCCGACGCCATCGGCTATTCGGTGTATTACTACGTGACGGAGATGTACCTGCGCGAGGGCGTCAAGCTGCTCGCCATCGACGGCGTGGCCCCCTCGAACGAGACCATCGCCTCCGGGGAATACCCCTACACGCAGTACAGCTACGCCGTCATCCGCAAAGACGAGAGGGAAGATTCCCCCGCGCGCCAGCTGTTTGACTTTCTGACCACGCCGGAGGGCAAGGCGCTGATGGCGGCGCAGGGCTACGTGCCGGCGGCGTAGGGAAAGGGGCTGCCTGTATGCGAGAAATGCGAATGATGCTGCACCTCCCCGCCGACGCGCCCGAATGTTCCCGGGAGATCGCGGCGCAGTTAAAGCGGATATTGGATGTGTGTACCAGCACACTGCCACAGCCAGAAAGGGAAGACTGGATTTGGCTTCTTGACGTTCCCAAGGGCGATGCGGCAAGTGCCACTTGGAGCTGTTGTTGGGAAGATGGGCGCAAACAAAGGGAAAGATGGTCTGATGGATGGTGCTGGGATATGGTATGCCAAAAGCGATGGGCGCGTTTGGTCGTGTTCAGGGAGTGGCGTGTGCCGCAATACAAGATGAGCCTCCCGCACATCTCAGGAGCAGCAACGCTGATCCCGCGATGTATATTCAGCACAAATGAACACCTGCTGCCTGAGGATACCGGCGAGCGCTACGTAACCATGAAGTTCCATCCCGTCCTCTGGAAAGAGGTCGACCATGAGGCATTCATCCGTGCGGTACAGGATGCGTGCGTGGCGCTGAAGGCTACGTATGCCTGCATCGACGAATACGTGCCGCTCGGCGGCCTCTACGGAAGCTGGTTCAAATGGCTCAGTCCTAAGAAAGATGACGTGGAGGGGAAACTGCCGGGCATCTATTGGATACAGATGTTTTCGCAGGAAATGGCCGCATCGACAGGAAGCCTTGGTGAGATCGCCAGTCGCGCGCCCTGTGCGCGGGCAGAGCTGTTTGATGGCGGGCGGATGCTGATGGTGCAGCTTTCCAACAACTACGCACAGGCAACCCCAAAGAAGCGGATGGCGCTGCGCACGTTTTTTGAAGATTCACTCTACAGGCTCTCCATCAACGATAAGAATGCGCAATATGTCGTCAGTGGACTCGGTTTCAGGGACATGTCCCGCAATATGCAAAACGAGATACGGATTATGATGAAAAAGATCCCCCTGACCGAGGCGGAGATCGAGGCCGTTCTGGAAGCAATCGACCGCCGCGACGCCGCGATCCGGGCGCGTCTGGAACAGCAGAAGGCCGTCCGCAAGGGTAGGCGCGGGCGCGGGGCGTGACCCGCGCGCAAAAACAAAGCGGCGCGCTTTTGCAGCACACCGCCCCGTTTGTTTGGTCGGCAGCCCGGGAGACCGGGCTGCCAATGGTATTTTGAGAGGAGATCGCCTTAGTTGACGGTGATGCCCTCGCAGAACCAGGTGATGGCGAGGATCTCGGCGTCGGTCAGGGCCTGGCCCTCGGCGACGACGACGTTGCCCTCGTTATCGGTGATCTCGCCGGAGAAGATCTGCAATTCGCCCGTGGAGATGGCCTCGCGCGCAGCGGCGACGGCTTCCTCGGTGCCCTCAGCGCAGTTCTCAGTCAGGGGGGAGATGTCCACCCAGCCCTCGTTCATGCCTTCGAGGCGGTTGACAGGCTCCCAGGTGCCGTCGATCACGGCCTGCACCTGCTCGGTCACGTAGATGCCCCAGTGCCAGATGGGGGCGGTGAGGTGGGCGTTGGGGCCGTCCTCGGTCATGTCGCAGTTGTAGCCGCAGGCCCAGATGCCGGCTTCCTCAGCGGCGGCCACGGGCATGGTGGTGTCCTGATGCTGGGCGATGACGTCGCAACCCATGTCGATCAGGGACTGGGCAGCCTGACCCTCGATGGTGGGATCATACCAGGTGTTGGTGAAAAGCACGTCCATGGTCACGTCCGGGTTGACGCTGCGCGCGCCAAGGAAGTAGGCGTTCATGGAGTAGATGCACTCGGGGATCTGCATGGCGGCCACATAGCCCAGGTGATTGTTCTCGGTGCGCAGGCCCGCGGCGATGCCGGCCAGATAGCGCGCTTCCCAGATGCGGCCGAAGTAGTTGGCGAAGTTGACGTCGTTGGAAAGGTTGCCGGAGCAGTGGAGGAAGATGACCTCGGGATACTCCTCCGCCAGTTCGGCCATGTAGGTGCCAAAGCCGAAGCTGTTGCCGAAGATGACGTTGCAGCCCTGCTCGATCAATTCAAGCATGGCGTTTTCGCAGGCGCTGTCCTCGGTGACGTTGGTCTTGATGAGGATCTGATCGTCGCGCAGGCCCAGAGCCTCCTGCATCTCCAGCGTGCCCTCGTGGTGCGCCAGGGTGTAGCCCTTGTCGCTGGGGTCGCCGATGTAGACGAAGCCGACCTTGATCTCATCCGCGGGAACGGGCTCGAAAGCCAGCGCCGAACCGGCAAAGGCGAACACGAGCAGCAGGGACAGCACCAGAGCAACCAGTTTCTTCATGGTCTTGTACCTCCAAACAGGCTCTTGAATGGAAAAAAGGCGAACATTCTCGCCAGTTGCATATAAATAATACACCTCTTTCTGACATTCGTCAACGCTGTTCGCGCGATATGACGGTAAAATTCAGGCAAACACGTGGCAAAATGCGGCTGCGCGCGAACGAAGGCAAAGGCGTTCCCGCGCGGCGCCGCAGCCCGCTATCCGCCCGCCCGGCAAAAAAGCGCGTGCCGGGCATGTCCGCGCGCGGGGCGAATATAATGGGGGCATGGGGGTGGGAAAGGATGCGCAAGGGCTTTCAGGTGGCGCTTTCCATCGCGATCTCGGCGCTGCTGGTGGGGGCGGCGCTTCTGTCGCTGTTGACGCTGTTGCGCGGCGCGCTTTCCTCGGAGGCGCTGCGCCGCGCGCTGGAGGCCCTCGCCGCCTTTTCCGGGGCGCGTTGATGTAAAACGCGCATGATGTTCACATTTTTGATGTGTTACAGTTGTCCCATTCCGCAAGATATGCTATACTGTTTGTAGTATCATCAAGCGAGTCTGCCCGCGCGCGGGCGGCGGCAGCGGAAGGGAGGAAACCGGCAGTGGCGGAACGGCTGTTCCCCATCCTCTATCTGGAACTCAACGCCGTGGGGCTGACGATCCTGCTCATCGTGCTGTTCAGCCAGCAGCGCACGGGGCACGGCTCGGCGGACCAGCGCTTCTTCAGCGCCCTTGCCTTGAGCGACGTGGCCATGCTGGCGCTGGACAGCGCCATGTGGCTGCTGGACGGGCAGCGCTTTCCCCTCGCGCGGCCCCTGCTGACGCTCGCAAGCGCCGCCTATTACCTGCTCACGCCGCTGGTGGCCTATTTCTGGCTGCGCTACTGCGACTTTCACATTTATCAGGACTTTGACCGCCTGCGCCGCCGCCGCGCGCTCTACCTGCTGCCCTTCGCCCTCAACGCGGCGCTGTGCGTGGCCAGCGTGTGGACGGGGTCCGTGTTCTATCTGGACGCGGGCAATGTCTACCACCGCGGCCCATGGTTCGCCGTCCACGGCGTAGTGGCGCTGAGCTACCCGCTCTACGCGCTGCTGCTCATCTGGCAGAAAGCGTCCGCACGGCGCATGACGCGCGCCGAACGCATCTATCTCACGCTGTTCATGCTGCCGCCAGTACTCGGCGTGGCGGTGCAGTGGACGTTCTACGGGGTGACGATGCTGTGGATCATGGTGGCGGTGAGCATCCTCTTCATCTATGTCAACGTGCAGAACCAGCAGATCTTCACCGACCCGCTGACGGGGCTGAACAACCGCCGGCGCTTTGCCCAGTATCTGGAGATGCGCGAGCAGAGCGCCCCGCCCGAGGGGC
>DVGE01000250.1 GCA_018712885.1 Candidatus Pullichristensenella stercoripullorum
TTTTCACCGCCTGATTTTCTTTCTGGTTGTGTTGATGTGTTTATATTCGACGTGAAGGCTGCCTTTTCCTTTTGGTTTTTTGGGGTTTTTCAAAAAAATTGACCGTTGACTGGGGTTTGTCAACGGTCTGAGCGGCGGGGGAGAGCCCCGCCGCCGCTTCCGGACGCCTATTTTTCGATCAGCATCGTCAAAAGCGCGTTGCTGCGCTTGAGGAACTCGACCATGCGGTCGGCCACCAGCGGCTGCCGCGCCATCTCCGCCAGGTCGAACACCTGCGCGCAGAGCTGCTGCGTCTTTTCGCCGTCTTCCTGCTTTTCCAGATACTTGACCACCGGATGCTTGCGGTTGAGCACCAGCGTGCGCTTCTCCGGCAGGTTCATGTCGCGGCCCCACTGCCGGGACATCTCGGTCAGCCGGCGGGACTGCTCGTCCACGGTGATCATGGCGATGAGGTCGTCGGACTTGAAGGGCTTTGCCTCCACGGTCAACTGTTCGTCGCCCGTAGCCTTTTTGAACATTTCGCCCAGGCGCTTGAGATCTTCCTCGGCCATGGCGTCGCCCTCGTCGGTAAGGCCGTCGGCGGCGGCGTCCACGCGCAGGAACTTGAGCTTCTGCTCGCGCTCGGTGTACTCCAGGAAGCTGATGAAGTTGTTGTCGATCAGCGTGTCGAGCAGCACCACGTCCTTGCCCTGCTCGGTGTAGAGGCGGATCATCTGCGCCTGCCGCTTTTCGTCGCTGGCATAGTAGACGGTGGTCTCCTCGCCGGGGCAATCCTTGTTCTTGTATTCTTCCAGCGTCAGGTACTCGCCCGCCGAGGTCTTGTACAGAAGCGCCGGCTTGACGCGCTCGTAGAACTTCTCGTCGCGGATGCAGCCGTACTTGACGAAGGGATGGATATCGTCCCAGTACTTCTGATAGTCCTCGCGGCGGTTGTTGAACTCGGAGAGCAGGCGGTCGGCCACCTTGCGGGTGATGTAGGCCGCCATCTTCTTAACGTACCCGTCGTTCTGCAAAAACGAGCGGGAAACGTTGAGCGGCAGGTCGGGGCAGTCGATGACGCCCTTGAGCAGCATGAGGAACTCAGGGATGACTTCCTTGATGTTGTCCGCCACGAACACCTGGTTGTTGTACAGCTTGATGACGCCTTCGTTGGCCGTGAACTCGTTTTTGAGCTTGGGGAAGTAGAGGATGCCCTTGAGGTTGAAGGGATACTCGGCGTTTAAGTGGATCCAGAACAGGGGCTCGTCGTAGTCGTGGAACACCTTGTGGTAGAACTCGTGGTACTCCTCGTCCTTGACATCCGCCGGGCGCTTCAGCCACAGGGGATGGATGTCGTTGATCTGCTCCGGCTGGGGCGCTTCCTTCTCTTCCTCGCCTTCCTTGGGCGCTTTCACTTCCGATACGTAGATCGGTACGGGCATGAACTGGCAGTGCTTCTCCAGCGTCTGCCGCAGCGTCCACAGATTGGCGAACTCCTTGTCCTCATCGTTCAAATACAGCGTGATGGACGTGCCGCGCGCCGCGCGGTCGGAGTCCTCCAGATCGTACTGCATGCCATCCTCGCTCGTCCAGCGCACGGCCTGCGCGCCTTCCTGATAGCTCTTTGTGTCGATGACGACCTTCTTAGAGACCATGAACGCCGAGTAGAAGCCCAGGCCGAAGTGGCCGATGATGCCGCTCTCGCCGTCCTCGGGCTTGTACTTTTTCAAAAACTCCTCCGCGCCGGAGAACGCCACCTGCGCGATGTACTTTTTGACCTCCTCGGCGGTCATGCCGATGCCGTTGTCGGTAAAGGTAAGCGTGCCCTTTTCCGCGTCGGCTACCACGTCGATGCGCCAGGGCGCTTCGCCCTCCTCGGGCGCGAGGCTCGCCTCGCCCATCGAAATCAGGCGCTTCATCTTGCTCACCGCGTCGCAGCCGTTGGAGACAAGCTCGCGCACAAATATATCCTTGTCGGAATACAGCCACTTTTTGATGACCGGCATGATATTCTCGGCGTTGATGGAGATCGTTCCACGTTCGGCCATACTTATCGCCTCCATGTTTTTGATTGCATAAGTATTTTAGTACGGAAGGCGGAGCTTGTCAATCACTTTTTAGCACTCTTTTGCCTAGAGTGCTAAAATTAACATGTCGCATACACATGCGCGCCGCTGCGTTTTCGCGTCGTAGAAATATCGCAATGCAGTAATAATTTCGCCTTAATTTACATTTTCAATGTTGCGCGGCCGCCGCCTATGTGCTATATTCAGCGTGCGCGCGGTAAAGGCCGCGTCAATACCAAAGGAGGTTTTTCCCCATGAAAAAGGTACTGGTCATCGTTCTGGCGCTGTGTCTGGTCATGGGCGCGGCTGTTGCCGAGGCGACTGCGCATCTGGACAAGCTGACGCTGGAGTTCGTGCCCTCCAAGGACGCGGACGTCATCATCGCGGGCACCGAGGGCCTGCCGGAGATGCTGCAGGCGGCGCTGCTCGAGCAGGGCTATGAAGTGGACGAGATCGACATCACCGTGGGCACCAGCTACGAGGCCACCGGTGAGGCGCTGGCCGCCGGCTCCATCGACATCGGCTGGCTGCCGGGCGGCACCTACGCGCTCTACAGCGACGAGGTGGACGTGATCCTGACCGCCACGCGCGACGGCCTGTCCAACGACTCCACCGATCCGAGCACCTGGAACGGCGACGAGAACAAGACCCTGCCCACCGACGAGCAGGTCACGTTCTACCGCTCGCTGATCTACGCCGCTCCCTCCGAGTACGGCAAGACGCTGGCCGAGAAGGTCAACAACGGCGAGGCCCTGACCTGGGAGGACCTCGATCAGGCCAACTGGGCGGTCCTGAACACCTCCTCCTCCGCGGGCTACATCTACCCCACCCTGTGGCTGATGGAGAACTACGACGGCAAGCAGATCTCCGACCTTAGCAACGTGCTGACGCTGTCCGGCTACGGCGAGAGCTTCGCGCAGGCCGCCGCCGAGTCCGTGGACATCATCGTCTGCTACGCCGACGGCCGCCGCGACTACGAGGCCGCCTGGACGATCCCCACCACCGAGACGGATGAGACCGGCAAGACCGGCATGGGCCGCTCCGACACCATCTGGAACGAGCTGAACGTCATCGGCGTGACCGAGGGCATCTACAACGACACCGTCTCCATCACCAAGGCCAACCCCGAGGTGTACAACGAGGAGTTCATCACCGCCATGCAGAACGCTCTGATCAGCGTCATCAACACCCCCGAAGGCCAGGAGGCTTTCTCAGTGTACAGCCACACCGGCTACGCCGTGGCGCAGGATTCCGACTATGACGGCGCTCGCGCCGCCCTGCAGGTCGTGCAATAAAGCGCGCGCCTTCTCCGTGCGGAAGGGGCCAATTGCCCCTTCCGCGCTTTGAGCGAAGCGAAGCATCCGGCGTCGCCCGGGTTTTTCGCTTCGCTCAAAGTGCCTGTCTGCATAGAATCGTTCGTCTGTTTGAGAAGGGGTCGTTTGCATGATCGAGTTTAAGGATGTCTCCAAGGTCTATCCCAATGGCACGCGCGGTCTTTCGCATGTAAACCTGCAGATCGAGCAGGGCGAGTTTGTCGCCGTGATCGGCCTGTCGGGCGCAGGCAAATCCACGCTGATTCGCACCATCAACCGCATGATCGACCTGACCGAGGGCCAGGTGATCGTGGACGACGTGGACGTGATGACGCTCAAGGGCCGCTCGCTGCGCCGGTTCCGCCGCAAGATCGGCATGATCTTCCAGTCGTTCAACTTGGTCACGCGCAGCACGGCGCTGAAAAACGTGCTGACCTCCATGGTCCCGGACATGAACTTCTTCAGCGTGCTGTTCGGCCTGTTTACAAAGCAGCAGAAGCTCAAGGCGCTCACGGCGCTGGACAAGGTGGGCATACTCGACAAGGCCTACACCCGCTGCGACCAGCTCTCCGGCGGCCAGCAGCAGCGCGTGGCGCTCGCCCGCACGCTCAATCAGGACCCCTCCATCATACTGGCCGACGAGCCCGTCGCCGCGCTCGACCCGGTGATGGCGCATCAGGTGATGGGCGACTTTAAGCGCATCAATCAGGAGATGGGCATCACCATACTCATCAACATCCACCACGTCGACCTGGCGCTGGACTACGCCTCCCGCGTGGTCGGCATCCGCGCCGGCGAGATCGTCTACGACGGCCCCGCGAGCGAGGTCACCCAGGACGTGCTCACCGCCATCTACGGCGAGAATCCCGTGCCCCATTCGGGCGACGAATCCGCAAAGCAAGGAGGGGCACGCGATGGCGCTGCGAAAGAAGACGGGCGCGACTGAGGCGCGCGAAAAGCTGTTCGACCGCGTGTTCAAGCCGCAGGAAATGCTCCTTCCCAACGGGCACAGCGTGATGCGGCCGCGCTCGCGCCTGCCGCTGATCTGGGGGGTTATACTGATCGCGATCGCGTGGGCGCTGTGGTTCACGGGGTTTGACGTGTCCATACTCATCGAGCGCGGCTATCAGTTCGGCGTGATCTTAAAGCGCGTGTTCACGCCGGACATGAGCTACCTGGACAAGGTGTGGAGCCCCCTGTTTGACACGATCAAGATGTCGGTGATCGGCTCCGTGCTGGGAAGCACGCTGGCGCTGCCCTTCGCGGTGCTCGCCTCCACCAACATCAACAAAAGCCGCGGCGTGGTGGCGGTATTGCGCGTGGTGCTCAACATCGTGCGCACGCTGCCCACGCTGGTCATCGCCAGCATATTCGCGCTGATCTTCGGCCTTGGCACGTTCGCGGGCACGGTCGCCATCACGGTGTTCACCTTCGGCATCGTCGCCAAGATGCTCTACGAGTCCATCGAGACCATCGACATGGGCCCGTTCGAGGCCATGGAGTCCCTGGGCGCGAACAAGTTCCGCGCGTTCTGGTCGGCCTGCTTTCCGCAGATACTGCCCACCTACCTCTCCCAGTGCCTCTACAGCTTTGAGATCAACGTGCGCGCGGCGGCGATCCTGGGCTATGTGGGTGCGGGCGGACTTGGCATACTCATCAACGAGCGCATCGGCTGGCGCGATTACGAGAGCCTCGGAACGGTGCTTCTGACGCTGTTCGTGGTGGTGCTCATCATCGAAAACCTGAGCCAGTATCTGCGCTCGAAGCTGAGCTGAGGGGGTGGCGAAATGAACAACGTATTGGAAGCGTATCAGTCGCGTCCCCGCCGCTGGTGGAAGACGCTGCTTGTGACGATCATCGTGGCGATCATACTGGCGTGGTCGGGCTCGTCCATCGAGTTTGAGGGCATCGCCAGCAAGGGAAGCGAGGTCGCCTACGGCATCGTCCATGGCATCGCCAACCCCGACCTGGACCTCCTGTTCGGCACGAAGAACACAGACGTTCCCTACCTGCTGCTGGAGACGGTGGCCATCGCGTTTCTGGGCACGATCTTCGGCGGCATACTGGCCGTGCCGTTCAGCTTCCTCGCCAGCGGCAACATCGTGCCCAAGCCCGTGGCGTTCGTGGTGCGCGCGCTGATACTGCTCATCCGCACGATCCCGAGCCTTGTGTGGGCGCTTGTGTGGATCCGCGTGACCGGGCCGGGCGCGTTCTGCGGCGTGGTGACGCAGTCCATCTGCTCCATCGGCATGATCAGCAAGATGTACATCACCGCCATTGAGGATCTGGACACGCGCATCCTCGAATCCATGGACGCGGCGGGGCTGACCGCCTTCCAGAAGATCCGCTACGGCGTGCTGCCGCAGTTGACGGCAAACTTCACCTCTACCATCATCTACCGCTTCGACATCAACATCAAGGACGCGACCACGCTGGGCATCGTCGGCGCGGGCGGCATCGGCGCGAGCCTCGTGCAGTGCATCTCCTCCCGCCGCTGGAGCATGGTCGGCGCGTTCCTGTGCGGCATGATCGTGCTGATGCTGGTGATCGAGTTCGCCTCCACGCGCATCCGCCGCAGGCTGGCGCACGGCTGAGCGCGTCAAGTGATTTTTGCGTTTGGGGGCTTTATCAGCGCCCTGGTCCCGTGGAACCTTTCCGCGGGGTCCTTCGTCTCAATACACGAGTTTATGGCAAGGGAGGGAGACGATGCGCATGAGGATCATCGGCCTGGGCCTGGCGGTCGCGGCCATGGCGCTGATCTGCGCCGGGCTGTCGCTCGGGCAGGAGATGAGCGTGTTTCGCAAGGCGATCTACATCTGCCTTGAGTGCATCGGCATCGGATGAGGCGGCTGCGCGCCCTGGGCGCGGAGGGCAAGCGCCGCATCGTGCAGGTGCTGGCGGCGGTTTTGTACAACGCCAATGTCGGCGGCTTTCTCAAGGGGACCATCTATCAGGGCAACAGCAAGAAATTCTGCGTGCCGGGGCTGAACTGCTATAGCTGCCCCGGAGCCATCGCCTCCTGTCCCCTGGGGGCGCTGCAGGCGTCGCTCAACAACTTCCCCACGGCGGTGCCGCTCTATCTGCTGGGCATACTGCTGCTCTTTGGCGCGCTGCTGGGGCGGGCGGTGTGCGCCTTTTTATGCCCCTTTGGGCTCATTCAGGAGCTCTTGTATAAAATTCCCACGAAGAAACTGAAAAAAAGCGCTTGGACGCGGCGCTTGACGGTTATAAAATACATAGTGCTGGTGGTGATGGTCATCGCCCTGCCGCTGTATTTTCTCATCGTCAACGGCGTGGTCACCCCGGCATTCTGCAAGTGGCTCTGTCCCGTGGGCACGCTGGAGGGCGGCGTTCCCCTGTTGATCGCCAACGAGGGGCTGCGCGCGCAGATCGGCTGGCTGTTTTCCTGGAAGGCGCTGGTGACGGCGGCGGTGATCGCGGCCTCCATCTTCATCTACCGGCCCTTCTGCCGCTTTCTCTGCCCGCTGGGGGCCATCTACTCGCTGTTCAACCGCGCGGCGGTCTTCGGCGTGCGGCTGGACAAGAAAAAGTGTACGCATTGCGGCGCCTGTGCGCGCGCCTGTAAGATGGATGTGCGCATCGTCAACGACCGCGAATGTCTGCGCTGCGGCGAGTGCGTTTCCCGCTGCCCGACGGGGGCCATATCCTGCAAATTCATCGCACCCAAAGGAGGAAAGACCCATGAAGACCCTGTTCGCACTCGTGCTCACGCTGGCGCTTCTCACGTCCGCGGCGCTGGCGACGCAGCTCAGCCCGGTCGCGGAGGGCCAGGAAGCCTCTGATTTTGAGGTCACCCTCACGGACGGCACGACCTTCAAGCTCTCCGATCAGCGCGGCAAGGCGGTGCTGGTCAACCTCTGGGCCACCTGGTGCCCGCCCTGCGTGGCGGAGATGCCCGACCTGCAAAAGCTCAGCGAGGACTATGCCGATTCCCTCGTCGTGCTGGGCGTGAACGTCGGCGGCGACAGCCCCGAGGACGCGGCCGCGTTTATGGAAGAGAACGGCTACACCTACCCCTCGTATGTGGATGTGGACTACTCGCTGGCCCTGGGCATGTTCCCCTCGCCCTACATTCCCTTCACCGTCGTCATCGACCCCAACGGCGTGGTGACGGCCATCCACAGCGGCCTTGGCACCTACGAGGATTTCCAGGGCTACGTGGACGCGGCGCTTGCCAACGCCCCCGCCGAAGCGGAGGCCGCGCCTGCCGAAGAAGCGGCGTAAACGGATCGATAAAAAGATGGAGCTTCCCGAAAAGGGAGGCTCCATTTTGCATGCCGCGCCGCTCAAATGAGCGGACGGCACATTAGGTTTCCGGCTGCAACAGGCCGTAGCTTCCGTCAGAGCGCAGATAGAGGACGCACATGCTGTCCGTCTCCTCGTTCATAAACAGGAAGAAGGTGTGGCCAAGCAGCTCCATCTGAGCGATGGCGTCGTCCACGTGCATGGGCTTGACGGGGAACTTCTTCACGCGCACCAGATCGTAGGTGGCAACTTCCTCCTCGGGCTCGGCCGGCTCGTTCGCCACGGGCTCGAAGGCGCCCGCGCGCAGGCGCTTTTCCAGCTTCGTGCGGTGGCGGCGGATCTGGCGGTTCAGCTTGTCCACGGCGCGGTCGATAGACATATACATATCGTTCGAAACTTCCTCGGCGCGCAGGATCACGCTGCCCACGCTGATGGTGATCTCAACGATATTGCGGTTGCCGCGCTCCTGGGAAATGCGGATCTGGGCCTCGACGTCGTCCTGGAAGTAGCGCTCGAGCTTGGTGAGCTTTTTCTCCACGCGCGCCTTGAGGCTATCGGTGACTTCCATGCCCTTGCCGATATATACAAATTTCATCCGGCTCTCTCCTTTGTCGGTTATTGGACGGTGTTTTTTCCGTCTGAATGTTAATATTCTGCGCACGCCTCGGTTTTTCCTGCTTCCTGAGAGGACGAATTTAAAAAAAGTTCACATATTTTCCCAGAAAAGCGGTAAAAATGTCTGCCGAAAGGCGCGGCGGCCCATTCGCCGCGTCCGTATACCGGGAGGACAGACATGACGCAACTACTGATCGTGATGCAGATACTGCTCAGCCTGGTGGTGGGCGCCTACTTTTTCCGCCAGCTCCGCCGCGAGCGCGAAGCGCGCCCCGCCCGCCGTGAGGCACGCGCCGAGATGGAACACGTCCGCCATCTGCGCTCCATCCGCCTTTCCCAGCCGCTCAACGAGGCCGTGCGCCCGAAGAGCTTTGCCGAGATCATCGGGCAAGAAGAAGGCGTGCGCGCGCTCAAAGCCGTGCTCTGCGGGGAAAACCCGCAGCATGTGCTCATCTATGGGCCTCCGGGCGTAGGCAAGACCTGCGCGGCGCGGCTGGCGCTGGAGGCCGCCAAGAGATCGGAGGGCACGCCCTTTGGCGAGGACGCGCCCTTTGTCGAGATGGACGCCACCTGTCTGCGCTTTGACGAGCGCGCCATCGCCGACCCGCTCTTTGGCAGCGTCCACGATCCCATCTATCAGGGAGCCGGCCCCCTGGGGCAGAGCGGCGTGCCGCAGCCCAAGGAGGGGGCGGTGACGCGCGCCCACGGCGGCGTATTGTTTTTGGATGAGATCGGCGAGATGCACCCTGTGCAGATGAACAAGCTGCTCAAAGTGCTCGAAGACCGCGTGGTGCGTCTCGACAGCGCCTACTACGACCCCACGGACGAGGCCACGCCCGCCTATATCCATGACATCTTCCAAAACGGCCTGCCTGCCGACTTCCGGCTCATCGGCGCCACCACGCGCAGCCCCGCCGACATCCCCCCGGCCCTGCGTTCGCGCTGCATGGAGATCTACTTTCGCCCGTTGGAGCGCAGGGAATTGGCGCTGGTAGCGGAGAACGCCGCCCGCCGCGCCGGATACGATCTTGCGCGGGAGGACGCGGCGCTGGTGGCCGCCTACGCCGACAGCGCCCGCACCGCGGTCAACCTCGTGCAGCTGGCGGCGGCCACGGCGCGGCAGGAAAAGCGGGCGGGCATCCTGCGCGCGGACGTGGAATACGTCGCCGCCTGTTCGCGCCGCGCGCTCGCGCGCGAGCCGGAGCCGGTCGCGGGCGATACGCCCGGGCAGGTGAACGCCCTGGCGGTCGGCGGCGCGGAAGTGGGGAGCATACTGTGCGCCGAGGCCGTCGCCCGTCCCGGCAGGGGCGAGCTGCGCGTCACCGGCGTGGTCGGGGAAGAGGAAGTCGCCGACGGCCATGGCCGCAGGCTGCGGCGCGCGGGCACGGCGCGCGATTCCGCCGAGGCCGCGCGCACGGCGCTCGCCGGCCTGGGCGTGCCCGTGGAGCGCTATGATATACACGTCAACTTCCCCGGCGGGGCGCTGGTGGACGGCCCCTCGGCAGGCCTGGCCATGGCCGTGGCCATGCGCTCGGCCATCTCTGGCGAACCCGTCGCTTCCGACGCGGCCATGACCGGCGAGATCTCCGTCACCGGGGCGGTGCTGAGCGTGGGCGGCGTGCGCGCCAAAGTGCGCGCCGCCGCGCGCGCCCGCCTTCGCCGCGTGCTCATCCCCTGGGACAACCGAGACGAAGCGGGCGCGGAGAGCATCGAGGTCATCCCCGTGCGCACGCTTGCGG
>DVGE01000251.1 GCA_018712885.1 Candidatus Pullichristensenella stercoripullorum
CACGCAGTTGTTGGGCGTCCTCAGCGTGGCGGCTTACGTGGCTGTGGTCATTGCCATCGTCTTTGCCATCATCAAAAAGACCATCGGTCTGCGTGTGGACGCGGAGGACAAGATCGCCGGACTGGACGTCACAGAACACGGACTTTTGTCCGCCTATGCCGGTTTTTCCATGCTGCCTGAGCCGATCGGGGATGCGCCCACAATGGCCATCGCGGGCGATACGCCGGTCGCGGAAGCCGTTCCCGTCAAAAAAATGCCAACGTTTAGCGACGACCGGCGCAAGCTCACCAAGGTGGAGATCATCTGCAGGGAATCTCGTCTGGAGGCACTCAAAAACGCCATGACGTCCATCGGCATCACCGGCATGACCGTATCCCACGTGATGGGCTGCGGCGCCCAGAAGGGGAAGCCTGAATACTACCGCGGCATTCCCGTCGAAGCGACGCTGCTGCCCAAGGTGCAGGTGGATATCGTCGTAAGCAAGGTGCCTGTGCGCAGCGTCATCGACACCGCCAAGAAGGTACTCTATACCGGCCATATCGGCGATGGAAAGATCTTCGTCTATGATGTGGAAAACGCGATCAAGGTGCGCACCGGCGAAGAAGGCTACGATGCGCTGCAGGATGTCGAGTGACGCGGAAGCGGTCAACAGACATCGATATTCAGGAATGCCACAAGGCACCCCAGACCGTTCCGCCAGCGCGGCTCGATTTTTCCGCGGCCGCGTCTGTGAACTACCTCTACGGCAGCGAAATGCCTGTCATCCCTGACCTCGACGAAGCCTTTCGCCATGCCGTGGAGGAGGGCTGCGCCGGCAGGCCGCTGAAAGCGCGCATTTCCCCTGGCGACAAGGTGACCATCATCCTCTCGGACATCACCCGCTTCTGGATGCGGCAGGACAGGGTCTGCGAACTGCTGGTGAAGTATCTGGAAAGCGCGTGCGGCGTGGCATGTGCGGACATCGCCGTGTTGATCGCGCTGGGCACGCACCGCCCGATGACGGAAAAGGAGCTGGAGATCATCGCCAGCCCCTATGTCTACGCCCGCTGCCGCGTAGTCAACCACGACTGCGACGCGCCCGACCTCGTCTGTGTGGGCCAGACGCGCTACGGCAACCGCGTGGAGGTCGATCCGCTGGCCGTGGGGCGCAAGGTCATTGTCGCCAGCGGCACCGTGCACCACCTCATGGCCGGCTACGGCGGGGGCCGCAAGTCCATCCTCCCCGGCATATCTTCGCGCGCCACTATCCGCAGGAACCATTCCATGGCCCTCGACCCGGAAAGGCCGCGTTCCAGCCCCCTCGTCGGCAGCGGTAAGCTCACAGGTAACCCCATCCACGAGGACATGGCCGACGCCGCGGCGCTGGTCGCGCCCGCGTTCGGCATCAGCATCGTCGTAAGCGCGCAGGCGGAGCTGTCCGGCCTCTTTTGCGGCGACATGGACGCGGCATGGAGGGAGAGCTGCGCCTTCTGCCAGCGCTGCTATGGCCGCGAGATCGCTAAAGAGGCGGACGTGGTCGTCGCCTCCTGCGGTGGCTTTCCCAAGGACCTCAACCTCTATCAGGGTGTAAAATCGCTGCTCAACGGCGTCAACGCCTTAAAGCCGGGCGGCACGTTCGTCTTTCTCTGCCAGTGTCCCGAGGGCGGCGGCGCACCGGACTTCTTCGACTGGACGAAGCCCCTTGCCCAGGGCCGTCTGGACGCGGCGCTGCGCGAGGCCTTCACCATCGCCGGCTACATCTTCTACGCCTCCTGCGAATCCATCCGCAAGGCGGGCCGCTTCCTCATGCTCAGCGACATCGACCCGGCGCTGGTGCGCGATATGGGCATCGACTCCTATCAAAATGTTGAGGACATACAGGCGCAGCTGGACCTGCGCGGCAAGAGCGTCGCCGTCATCCCCTACGGCGGCTACGTGCTGCCGCAGAACGGCAAAGTGTTCCGGCGGCTCAACGGGGAGTTCGGCGAGAAGAAAGAACGGTGACTTGCGCACGCCAATGCAGAATGAAGCCGCGGCATCGTTCCGCAAGTCCCCACGCATTAGAGAATGGATGCCGAAGCCCCGCTTGGAGACGGCGTTGCGACGGACGCCTGGGGCGCGCTATTCGCTAAACTTCTTTTTGCATAAAAACCGACCGCTGGCGAAGTTCGTCAGCGGTCTGCCACGACGCGGCAGGTCGTGGGGTTTGTATCACAGGTGTGCTCAGAAGATGTAATCCGGATCAGACGCGGGACGCTTCTTCATTTCCTCGCGCTTGGCGGAGTGCTTTTCGCTCTCGTAGCCCATCACCGCGTAGGAGGCGACCTTGGATTCCTCGACGCCGGGCTGGTTGAAGGCGTCGATGTTGAGCAGCGCGCCGGTGTAGGCAGTCACGAGTTCGAGGAAGTAGAGCAGCTGGCCGATGGTCTCCGCGTTGACGGAAGGCAGCGTGATGGTCTGGCTGACGTGGCCGGAGCGGTAGATGGCGTACTCGGTGCCCTGGCGCTCGGCCTCGATGAGCTGGTTGTGGCTCTTGCCGCCGAGGAACGCGATGGTAGGAACGTCGTCGCAGCCGTGCGGGATGGGCGTTTTGGCGCGGAAGGCCTCCACCTTCAGGAAAGTGATGACCTTGTCGAACGGGCCCTCGGTGTAGAGCTGCAGCTGGGAATGTTGGTCGGTCACGCCCACGGCCTTGATCGGCGTCTGACCGACGTGGCAGGGCTTCCCGTCGAGTGTGAGGTTCTTGCCAAGGCTCTCCGCCCAGAGCTGCGCGTACCAGTCGCTGATGAGTTTGAGGGAATCGGCGTAGGGCATCATCACGGACATGTTCATGCCCTTGCCCATGGCGGCATACATCAGGCCCGCTTCAAAGAGGGCGGGGTTTTTCCAGGCATCATCGCTCGCGCAACGCTCGTCCATGGCCTTCGCGCCGGCGACGAGGCCGCGGATATCGACGCCGGTGACAGCGGCGGCGACCAGACCCACCGGGCAGAGCTCGGAGAAGCGCCCGCCCACGCCGTCAGGGATGTAAAAAGTCTCATAGCCCTCCTGCCGGGCGATCTTGGTGAGGTAGCCCTTCTCCTTGGAGGTGGTGACGATGATGTGGCGGCGGTAATCATCGCCGACCGCCTTTTTGAGCTGGTCGAGGACGATGAGGTACTGGCTCATGGTCTCAGCCGTGCCGCCGGACTTGGTGATGACATTGAAGCAGGTCTTCTCAAGGTCGATCACGTCCAGAAGCGCCGCCATGCGTTCGGGATCAATGTTGTCCTCGATGTACAAGCGCGGGCCCCCACGCTTTTCCTTGGGCAGCTCGTTGTAATGCAGATGGCGCAGCGCCTGATGCACCGCCGCCGGGCCGAGCGCCGAGCCGCCGATGCCGAGCACCACGAAGGCGTCGAATTCCTCGCGCACGCGCGCGGCGGTCTTTTCGATCGCAGAAAGCACCTCGTCCTGATCGTAGGGCAGCGTCATCCAGCCCTGCATGCCCTTGCCGCGGTTCGCCTCTACCATGGCGTAGGCGTCGCGCATCGCGCCCGCCATCTTTTCCATCTCGGCGCGCGGGATGCCGTGCTCGCCGACGTATTCGGCCATCATGGGGTTGAAATCGAAGCGAATGGTCTGCATACCGTCTCCTCCGTTTACGATGTTATATGCATATTATAGGGCACGAACGTAAAGTTTGCAATACTTTTGGCGCTTCCTGAGGGATCGGCGTCAAATTCTGCGCGCCGGCATCAGGTCGGCGGGAGCGGCGATCCCGGCAGCAGCCCGGGAAAACCGCGGCCAAAGAGAGCGCTAAACCCGCGCGAAATAAAAAACAACATTGGCAAGGGCTTTGCGCGCGTCAGGCGTTTTGGGGCCGATAGGGGCGGATCTTGTGAGTATGTTTCCCCTCCTGCTTCGCCTCATAAAGCGCTGCGTCGGCCTGTCGGAAGACGCTGTCATAATCCGCGGATTGTTCGTTGATGAGCACCGCGCCAATGCTGCAGGTGACGTCCGTCTTTCCGCGATCGGCCAGGAGCCCCGCCATCCTTTCGTGGATCCTGCGGCACTTGCGTTCCACGCTCTCATACGAAGTCATGCCTTTGGCCAGCACGACGAATTCATCGCCCCCAAAGCGGCCGATGATGTCTGTGGCGCGGAACGCCTCCTGGAGCATGTTTCCCACGCGGCGCAGCACGGCATCCCCCACCAGATGTCCCGCTGTGTCGTTGATCTGTTTGAAATCGTCCAGATCGAGGATAAGAAAGGCGCATCGCGCTTTCGGGGCGCTGGCGTTGAGATACCTGACGATGCTGTCCTTGCAGGCACGCTTGTTGAGGATGTCTGAAAAGGCGTCGCGCGTGCTGAGCAGTTTATACTTCATGCGCGCTTCGTAATCGCGGATGCGCAGCGCGGTGGTCAGCGCGTCCACCGCGAGAGCGAAAAATACGGCGACAACGGCTTCAAAAATGTCGTACTGCCAGACAGAAGCGGGTTTGACGGCCGCGGCAAGGACGCTAAAAGCGGCGACCGCGAGAAGGATGAGCGCAAACGTGAGCAGGAACGGCATTGTGAACAGCACGGGCATGATGACGCAGAGCATGGAGAGGAACGAACCCGGCGCGTTTGGCGTGCCAGGAACGTCGATGGCGATGATGGCGGCAAAGAGAACGACCTCGTAGGCGACGCAAAGCGCCGTAGCCATGTTGCTGCTGCCCGTCCGTGCGTACAGGAGGGTGACGACCGTCAAAACGACGGAAACGGGAAGAAACGCGACGTGCCAAACCGTCGGCTGCCAGCCAGGGATGATGCATGGCGTTGCCAGCAGGAACAGCGCGAGGAGAAGCACCGTCAGGAGCGTGACCTTCTTCAACGTGCGCAGGTTGTTCGCCGCGATCTGCCTGGCGTCGTCGCGGTGATAGCGTGCGCGCGCTTCCATATAACCGACCCAATAGGACCATAATTTGCGCAACGGCACCACATCCCTTCGCTCCGGCTTTCGGCTTTTAAGGCTCCATAGCGCGCTTTTCAGCGCAAAAATACAAGCAAAGGCGGAAGGAAAGCGTCCTCCCCCCGACAGGCGATGTATATCCCCGGCAATGCCCGCATTGAACGGCGCGAAAGCGCGCGCCGCCGCCTATGCGTCCGCTTTTTCCACCACGCCGACCACCCGGTCCAGCGCGGCGGCTACGAAGCGCACCATGGGCGTGCAATCGCCTTCCTTGGCGAACTGCGGCTTGAGCACATTGCAATCCAGACTGGACAGCTCCTCGCGCAGGCGCGACAGGAAGGGCACCACGACCTCGTCCTTCAGCGCGGGCTTTGTCTTTTCCCGATACACCACCGAGAGCACCATCAAAGCGCCGACGATCGCCCCGCACGTCGAACCGATGCCCATGCCGCCGCCAAAAGCGGCGCTGACGCGCAGGTCATCCTCGCGCATGCCCAGGTCATAGGCGATGTTCGCCCCATAGAGTATGCGCTCGCAGCAGTTCATGTTCGCCCCGCCGTATTTTTCATTCTCTTCCGGCGTATAGAACGCCGCCTTGCCGAAATTATTGTCGATCAAGGCCGCCAAGCTTTGCTTCATCACTGTCGCCCCTTTTGTTTATTCCTTTATCTATATCTTAACATAGAATGTCGGAATTGTCCAGACGCCCGCGCAAGAAACAGCAAAAAGGCCGGCAAGGCTGCCGGCCCTCAGCGCGTTTATTGGAGGATAAAATCCATCGAGACGGAAGCGTCGACACTCACCAGCGCCGCCTGCACCAGCGTGCCCGCGCCGCTTCCCTCGGTGGCGGCTGCGTCCATCTGCGCGAAGTTACGCATGCTGTCGTAGGTATAGACGCCCGACTCGGCGATGCTTTCGATAGCGGCGACCTGCATGCCCGCGGCCGCCGCCAGCACGTCCGCCTTGCGGCGCGCATCCTCTACAGCCTTGGTCAGCGCCTGCTCGCGGGCTTCGCTGTCGTCCTGGACGGTGAACTGTACATTGTCCAGCGTATTCGCGCCGGCGGCAAAGGCCGCGTCGATGAGCGCGCCGACATTGTCGATGTCCGTGGTGCGCACGGAGAGGGAATTGTTGGCCGTGTAGCCGACGATGACCTCTGTATTGTCGGAATAGTCGTAGTTGGCGTAGATGTTGATCGAGTCGGTGTTGATCTCCGTTTCCTGCACGCCCGCGTCCAAAAGCGCCTGCTTGATGGCGGCGATCTTCTCATTGACGGCGGCCTGCGCCACGAGCACATCGGCCGATGCCTCGCGCACGCCTACGGTGACGATCGCAAGGTCGCTCTCCACCAGCACAGTGCCATTGCCGGAAACGCTCAGCTTCGTCCCCTCTCCCTCCGCGAGCGCGGGCCCGGCGCAAAGCGCCAACAGAGCGACGCAGGTCAACAATACAAGCAGCTTTTTCATCGTGATTCCCTCCTGTTTCTGTGTGAGATTTTATCCGCCGGGCAACAACAAAGAAGCGTGGCGGCATTTGCGGTCACGGATCTTTGTTGGATTTTCCCGGAGAAAACGGATCAAATGGGATCGTATAGACTTGGGATGCGATCAGTCATGCCTGCGGCGATGATCGATGTGGGAGATGCCTGCCCAGATCAGCGCTACGGCCACGACCGCGGCCAGCGCGATGCCGGCGTAAGGGGCGATGACTGCCAGCGATACGCCCATATCCCTGAAAAACGCGCCGATCGACGCCAGGGAACGATGGAGGCCCTGCTCTGCCGTCCCTCCTGAAGACGCGCCTCCTGTAATGGCGGTCGCCTCCAGCTGCGCGCCTTCGCGCAGAACGATGTCCACACGAGCTTGCTCGAGTTGGCTGTCAAAATTGCGCAGCTTGCTTTCCAGCGCGTCGATCTGGGTGTAGACGTCCTTGAGCTGCGCGTCGAGGCGCTCGAGTTCCGCGCTGTCCGCCGCTTCCGCGATCAACTCGTTGAGGCGATCCTTTTCCAGCCGCAGTGTCTCCAACCGGCCCTGCGCATCGTAATAATTGGCGGAAATGTCCTCGCTGTTGAGCGAGCGATAACTCACTTCGCCGATAAAATCCAGCGCCTGCAAAAAGGCGTCCAGCTCCTCGGCGGGCACATCCGCGGCAATGGCGGCGTTGCGCGCGCCCTCTTGGCCGCTGAGCGTATCGGAGACGATGTGGCCGTTATACTCCTCAACGAGATCCGTGATAGATCGATGCGTCGCCTCAAAATCATCGCTGTACAACTCGCGCACAGCGCTGCGCGCGTAGAGACGTTGCTGCACGTCCTCCTGCACGGCGTCCTCTTCAGAAAGCAGCGCCGCTTCAGCGGGCGTTTGCGCGACGTCGCCCGCAACGAGCGGGGCGCCGTCTTCCGCCGCATCCTGGGCGCCATCCGCTTCCAACAGGGCGTGGCGGGCCGTGGCGATATCGTCTGTAACGTCGGCGTAGGATCGCGGGGCCGCGTCGTAATACTCGACCTTCGGCGCGCTGGTAGCGATATGTACGCCTGACGTCGGCGCGACGTCGCCGTCAAAATCGAGCACGCCCGTGGCGCGGAATACCGCCGTGGTCCCCGCCATCAGCACGAACGCGGCGGCCACCGCGGAAATGGCACGGTAGAGCACGCGATTTTTGCGACGGCGAGATCCGCGCTTGACCGCGCCGCGCCACGCTGCTTGCGCCGCAAGCGGCACGGAGAGGCCGTCGTTCATATGGGCAAGGGCGTCGCGGATCGCCTCGGCGCGCCGAAGCTCCTCGCGGCAGCTGGAGCAGTTCTGCGCATGGCTCAAAAACGCCTGGCGTTCCGGCTGCGACATTTCGGCGTCAAGGTATGCGTCCAGACGCTCGAGAAAATCCTTGCAGTTCATGCGCACGCTCTCCTTTCGTTGTTTTCAACCATTTAGACGCTCGTGCGGTCAAAAAGTTCCATTTGCGCGGAAAGAATTTCACGAAGCCTGGCGCGGGCGCGGCTGATGCGGGATTTGATCGTGCCCACGTTGGTGCCGAGGATGTCGGCGATCTCATCGTATGAACAGCCCTGGATGTCGCGCAGCACGACGGCAGAGCGCATGTCCTCCGGCAGTTCATGGATGGCGCGTTCAAGGGCGCGGCGCTGCTCGGTGCGCATGGCGTGATGTTCCGGCGTGTCCATATCGTCTACCGGCGCCCAGCCCGCGTCGATGCGCTCGTCCAGCGAAGACGCCTTGCGGCGCTTGCCGCGGCGCAGTTCGTCCAGGCACGTATTCATGGTGATGCGATAGACCCATGTCGCAAAGGAAGACTGCCCTTTGAAACCGGAGATCGAGCGATAGACGCGCAACATCGCCTCCTGAAGGCAATCCTGCGCATCTTCGCGGTGACCGCACATGCGCAGGGCGACCGCGTACATGCGCCCCTCCTGCGCGGACATCAACTGCGAAAAGGCTTCGCCGTCCCCCTTTGAGGCGCGTTCGATCAACGAGCGTTCGTCCATCTGCACACGGCCACCTCCTTTCCAATCAGCTTTATTATACACGAAAATTGAAATTTTGCCTAGGGCTTGATTTTGGCTGAGAAATCGTGTATAATGATTTGCGCAGCGTGCCGGTGTGATGGAATGGCAGACGTGACGGACTCAAAATCCGTTGGTGGCGACACCGTGTGGGTTCAAGTCCCACCACCGGCACCATGTCGCCGCAGACGACATATCGTTTGCGGCGACTTTTTTATTGCAAAAGCCACCTCTCAAGCATTCTGTCGCGGCTCCTTTCCCAACCGCAACTGCTGGGCGAGGGGCTGTGGTCAAATCTTCTAAATACGCACAGGTATCTTTTTGTCAGCACTTCCCAAAACGTCGAGAACGACGTATCGTTCACGGCGTTTTGGGCCTTTTCGATACTTTGCCTTCCCTCATCAAATGCCATGGGACGAATCAAGGGCAGCAGGGCTCCAGCATCGAAGGGGGGGCAGTATGGCGAAAGTCCAGGCGCGTGCGGGGGGCAAGACGCGCGTCTCAGATGGCGCGCCGGGCGAGAAGCTTCTTCATTACCAGCGCATGAATGGCTATGGAGGTCAGCGGGCCGATCACATCTGAAATGGCTTCGGCGTAAAACGCGGCCTCGGCGCCCCAGAGCGCGGGAAGGATGAACAGCGCGGCGAAGTATACCGCCTTGCGCCAGAAAGAGAGCGGCCAGGCGTAGCGCACCTGCCCAATGGCCGTGAAGCCATCGACGATCTCGTATTGCAGGCCCAGGGGAACGAGCGCCAGCGTGTATACGCGGATAGCCCATGCAGCCTTCTCCGCCACCAGCGCATCCGACGTGAAAAGGCGCACAAACAGCGGCCCCGCCAGCCACGCGACGCCAAACATGACCGCCGTGAACGCCAGGCACCACAGAAAGATATGGCGCTGGGCGCGCAGCACGCGCTCGACCTTGCGCGCGCCGTAATTGAAGCTGAGGATGGGCTGCGTGCCGCCGCTGATGCCGCCCAACGGCATCGTTACCACGAGCATAAAACTCTGCACGATGGTGGCCACAGTGATGAGCAGATCGCCCTCCCCCGCGCCGCCATAGCGCTGCAATACGGCGTTCATTGCGATGATCATGGCATTGTCCACCGCGATGATGGAGAACGGCGTAAAGCCCAGAAGCAATACGCGGCGGATGATGGCGCTTTCCAGGCGCGGTCTTTCGATGCGGATCGGCGCTCGCCGGCCCAGCAGGAAGCGCAGCGCGTAGGCGCAGCTGAACGCCTGCGAGATCACCGTGGCGATGGCCGCGCCCCTTACGCCCATATCCAGCGCGAAGATGAAGACCGGATCGTGCACGATGTTCATCACCGCGCCCAGCAGCACGGAAAACATCGCCTTGCGCGCAAAGCCCTGCGCGGTGACAAAGGAATTCATTCCCGTGGCGAGCAGCGCAAAGACCGTTCCCGTCATGTAATAGAGAAAATACTCGTCCGCATAGGGCAATGTATCGGCGCTGGCGCCGAAAAACAGCAGCATGGGGCGGCGCAGCGGGATGATCGCCGCCATCAGCGCGAGGGCGAAAATGCAGAGCATCACAAAGCAGTTGGAAAGTATCCTGCGCGCCCCGGCCTCGTCCCCCTCCCCCATTTTGATGCTCATCAGCGGCGCCCCGCCCACGCCGACCAGCGAAGCGACGGAGCCGATCATCGTCACTACCGGGCCGCATACGCCGACGCCAGCCAACGCCAATTCGCCGATGTCAGGAATATGGCCGATATACATGCGATCGACGATGCTGTACAGCACGCTCACGAACTGCGCGAGCATACTGGGCAGGGCGATCCGGCGCACCAGCCGGCGTATATCATCGCGCCCGAGATCATTCTCCATGCGCGTCGGAAAGCTCTCTTTCATCGCTCTTCTCCCCTGTCGCGGGTCATTTGCTCTTGTTTGTCGAACCGCCAGGTATCATAGCACCTAAACTGTCTGAAAGTCAACGAACTTTCCGGCAAGGCCGTGTTACAGTCCGGCTTCTTTTGCGCCGTCATGCCGCTGGCCGCCAAGGCGCGATGGACTGTGGGCGGCGATCGTATGCGCTGTTTCTCCTGACCGCTGACCGGCTCGTCCTGTCTTGTTCTTTTTCCAGTCCATCACTTATTTCTTGCTTCGCGCGGTGTGATACGCCTTTTGCTTTTCTTAAATACGGTATCCCGTCCGCCAGATCCATGGTCGTTTCTTCTTTCTTTTTCCGGCGTGATCTTCACAGGCGCGCCCGTTGCATATCCACCATCCAGACGTGGAAATGCGGCAACCGGCCGTTGCGGGGATGTTCGCAGGCGGAAAAGCGAATATGCCTCGGCATAATCATGACCACCGGCTTAGCCGGTGGTTCAGACCGTTGACAAACCCCAGTCAACGGTCAATTTTTTTGAAAAACCCGAAAAGAACCAAAAGGAAAAGGCAGCCCTCACGTCGAATATAAACACATCAACACAACCAGAAAGAAAACCAGGCGGTGAAAAAGATGCTCAAGCAGCGGCGAGAGAAGCAGCAGCAAATGGAGCTGGTGATCATGGAACAGATGGTGCCGGAGAACCATTTTCTGCGGAAGGTAGATCGCGCGGTGGACTT
>DVGE01000022.1 GCA_018712885.1 Candidatus Pullichristensenella stercoripullorum
TCCACGGAGGTGAACTCGGGGTTGTGGCGCGTGTCCATGCCCTCGTTGCGGAAGATGCGGCCCACTTCGTAGACGCGCTCGAGGCCGCCGACGACGAGGCGCTTTAGGTGCAGCTCCGTCTCGATGCGCAAATACATGTCGATATCCAGCGCGTTGTGGTGGGTGACGAAGGGGCGGGCCGCCGCGCCGATCTCCAGCGTGCCCAGCACGGGGGTATCGACCTCGAGGTAGCCGTGGTCGTCCATGAACTCGCGGATGGCCTTGATGATCTGCGAGCGCTTGACAAAGGTATCGCGCACCTCGGGGTTGACGATCATGTCGAGGTAGCGCTGGCGGTAGCGGGTGTCCATGTCCTTGAGGCCGTGGAACTTCTCCGGCAGGGGATGCAGGCACTTGGTGAGCAGCGTGACCTTCTGCGCGTGGACGCTGACCTCGCCCATCTTCGTGCGGAAAACGACGCCCTCAACGCCGATGACGTCGCCAAGGTCGAAGTCCTTGAACTGTTTATAGGCTTCCTCGCCGACATCGTCGCGGCGGACGTAGATCTGGATCTGGCCGTCGCGGTCGAGCACGTGGGCGAAGCTGGCCTTGCCCATCACGCGGCGCGACATCATGCGGCCGGCGATGGAGACGGTCTGGCCGTCCAGCGCCTCGAAGTTCTCCAGAATTTCCTTGGAGCGATGGGTCTGGTCGTAGCGGGTAAGGCGGTAGGGGTCGCGGCCCTCGGCCTGCAAAGCGCGCAGCTTTTCCAGGCGGATGCGGTTCTGTTCGGATACTTCCTGTCGGAGCTCCTCGGGCATGGGGGTATTCCTCCTAAGTTTCTTCTTCGGTCAGCGGCGGGTGATCTCCAGCACCTTCAGTTTCAGCGCGCCGCCGGGGGTCTGCGCCTCGACCACGTCGCCCACGTGCGCGCCGATCAGCGCCTTGCCGATGGGCGATTCGCCGGAGATGAAGAGCTTGGCCGGGTCGGCCTCGGTAAAGCCCACCAGCGTGTAGGTGTCTTCCTCGTCAAATTCCATATCGTAGACCTTGACGGCGTGGCCGATGGCCACGGTGTCGGTGGACAGCTTGCTGTCGTCGACGAACACGGCGGTCTTGAGCGTGTTCTCCACTTCGGCGAGGCGGCCGTAGATGCGGGCCTCGTTGTTCTTGGCCTCATCGTATTCGGCATTCTCGCTGAGGTCGCCGTGGCCGCGGGCGATCTTGATCTCCTCGGCCACGTCCAGCTTGGCCTGGCGAAGCTCTTCGAGCTCCTTTTCCAGATTGCGCTTGTCGGTCATCGTCAGCACGCGCTGCTCGACTTCGTTGGACATGTGAAAACCCTCCTGGTTTTTATAGTTACAAAAAATAGCCGAAACGACACTGCGGCCTTGCCACAGTGCCCGTTTCAGTCTAGACTATTATACAGCGCGGAAAAGAATTTGTCAAGGGCGGGTTTTGCGCCCGGGCGGGAGGCGAAGTCCCGCCCGGGCGCAAACAGCGTTTGTCAGTGCATCGCCGCGGCCCATTTCTCCGCGCGGGCGCGAACGAGCAGGTAGAGGGCGGCGCAGGCGATGGCCAGGGCAATGGTGAAAATCGCGGGCAGGAGCATGGGGTCGGGCGCGGGCAGCTTGATGGTCAAAAGCAGGCCGCCGAAGCACAGCGCCATGGAGATGAACACCGCCGCCACCACGCCGGCGCTGTTCTTGGCCACCTTGGCGGCGTTGGTCCAGTCAAAGCGCGGGAACTTGCAGTTGACGATGAGGCCGATGAGCGCCGAGAACGCGCCCATCAGCGCCGGCATCAAGACCAGCACCGCCAGCGCCACGCCGCTTGCGCGGAAGATCCAGGCGACGACGAGCGAATCGAGGATGGCGAAGGGCGTGAACAATTGCAGGTTGAGCCGCAATTTGGGCAGCAGCCAATCGCGGGCGGGGATGGGCAGCGTCTTGACGATCCAGAGGTTCTTGCCCTCCAGGGAGACGGAGCAGGCCGTGGTGGGGCCGATGGAGATCAGCCAGCTGAGCGCGAAGGGCAGCGCCGAAAGGGCTATGTCGTCCAGGCCCTCGAGCTGAAGGAACATGTCGATGGTCGCCTTCGGCACGAGCACGGCCAGGGCGACGACCGCCACCAGCGAGAGGATGGGGCCGAAGGCGCTGTTGAGCACATAACTGTTGATGGAGAGGAAATGCCGCCATTCGCGCGCGAGCAGCGCGGCGCGGGCGCTGTGCCGCTTTTGCGCGCCGAGCACAAAGCGCTTTTTGCGCGTCTGGGCGGTGAGGAAGGAGTTGATGCGCACGAAGAAATGCCCAAACAGCGCCCCCGCCAGCAATATGGCCAGCAGCGAAAGGCCGACATAGGCGATCAGCGAGAGGATATCGCCGCCGAGCACGGCCTTTTCATAGAGGCCGGCGAGCGGGTAAACGCGGGCGAAAAGGTCGCTGAAGCCCTTGGCGAAGTCGATGAACATCTCCGCGCTGGCGGCGGTGGAGCTGAGATAACTCGAGCCGACCACCACGCCGATGAGGGCGACGAACATCAGGAAAAGCCCCGCGTAGCGCAGGCGCTTGAGGGACGCGCCCGCCAGCGCCACCAGCGCGCCCAGCAGCGAGGCTGCGACCGCCGGGATCATCGGCGAGGCCAGCGCGCAGAGGGCGTAAGAAATGTAGAAGGCGGGCGCGGGCCGGGCGAGGATGCCGTAAGCCACGCCGCCGGGAACGAGGATCAGCAGCGTGAACAGGAGGTTCATGCCGTAGATCTTCAAAACGCGCGCCGTGGCCACCGTGCGCGTGGGGATGGGCAGGGACAGGAGCGTATCCAGGTCGCGGGCGCCGAAGAGCGCGTCCGGGGCCTTGACGATGGTGGTGACGAGCGCCACCAGCGCCGAGACGGAGACGAGCATCACCGGGAACACCGAAAGCGCGCCGATGACGGAAAGCGCGTAGGCGATGCCCATGCAGTAGGCGAAGGCCACGCCCACGGCGGCGATGGCGGCGAGGACGACGAGCGCGAGCAGCCACTTGCCGCCAAAGCGGCGGGCCGGGTCGTGCATGCGGCGGTTGATGCCGAACAGTTCATAGCGGTCGAGCCGCATCAAAAGGCCAAGCTTCTTCATTTTTCCACCAGCTCCAGGAACAGCTGCTCCAGCGAGCCGTCGCCGCGCACCGCGTCGGTGTCGCCGAAGGCCGCGAGGCGGCCGTTTTTGATGATGGCGACCTTGTCGCAGAGCTTTTCCGCCACGTCCAATACGTGCGTGGAGAAAAACACCGCGCCGCCGCGGTCGCAGAGGGCGCGCATCTGCTCTTTGAAGGCGTGCGCCGCCACGGGGTCGAGGCCGACGAAGGGCTCGTCGAGGATCAGCAATTTGGGATCGTGGATGAGCGCGCCCATCAGCGCCAGCTTCTGCTTCATGCCGTGGGAGAAGGAGCCAATGGAATCGCCCAGGTTGATGGTGAGGCCGAAGAGTTCGCCGTATTCGCGGATGCGCGCCTCGCGGTCTTCGGCGCTGACACCAAAGACGTCGGCCATGAAGTTCAGATACTGCATGCCGGTAAGGTAATCGTAAAGGTCGGGGTTGTCCGGCACGTAGGCAAGCAGTTTTTTGCACTCGATGGGCTCGCGGCGCACGGAATGGCCGCCGATCAATATATCGCCCTCG
>DVGE01000252.1 GCA_018712885.1 Candidatus Pullichristensenella stercoripullorum
CGAGGAACTGGACGCGCTCAAGCTCACCACGCTGCTCAACGGCGAATACGACGGCTGCAACGCCCTTTTGTCCCTGCACGCGGGCGCGGGCGGCACCGAGGCGCAGGACTGGACGCAGATGCTCTACCGCATGTACGTCCGCTACGCCGAGCGCATGGGCTTCAAGGTGCGCGAGATCGACCTGCTCGACGGCGACGAGGCCGGCGTCAAATCCGTCACCTTCGAGGTGGACGGCGACTACGCCTACGGCTACCTCAAGGCCGAGCGCGGCGTGCACCGCCTGGTGCGCATCTCGCCGTTCGACGCCAACGCCCGGCGGCACACGTCGTTTGCCTCGCTGGACGTGGCGCCCATCATCGAGGATGACGGCGAAATTGAAATTCGCCCGGAGGATCTGCGCATCGACACCTACCGCGCTTCCGGCGCGGGCGGTCAGCACGTCAACCGCACGGATTCCGCCGTGCGCATCACCCACCTGCCCACGGGCGTGGTGGTGCAGTGCCAAAACGAGCGCTCGCAGGTGCAGAACAAGGAGACCTGCTTCCGCATGCTGCGCGCCAAGCTGGCCGAACTCAAGGAAAAGCAGCGGCAGGAACAGATGGGCGACATCAAGGGCGAACAGAAGAAGATCGAGTGGGGCAGCCAGATACGCTCCTACGTCTTCCAGCCCTACACGATGGTCAAGGACCTGCGCACGGGCTACGAAATGGGCGACGTCTCCGCCGTGATGGACGGCAAGCTCGAGGGCTTCGTCACCGCCTATCTGCAAATGATGGCCGAGTGACCGCGATAAACTCTGGCGGACGGGGGCTTCTCCGTCCGCCCTGTCGCTTTGAGGGTATGGCATGAAAAAATGGGGCATGGCGCTTTGCGCGCTGGGGTGGTCCTGCCTGTTTGCCGCGCTGCTTTTGATGGTGGTGGTGAGCTGCGGCACCAACGACGGCATCTACCGCGAATTGCAGGAGGCAAACGGCCTGCCGGAGGCGGCGGGCGTGACGCAGGAGGAGATGGAGCGCCTCGACGGCATGCTGGCCGGCTATCTCGCCGGCGACGAGGCGGCGCTGGACGGTTCGCCCTTCAACGAGAAGGAGCTTGCGCACATGCGCGACGTGCTGGGGCTGTTCGATCTGGCGCGCGCGGTGCGCAACGCCCTGTTCGTCGCCGCGGCCGTGTTGCTGGCGGCGGGGCTGTGGCTTTCCCGCGGGGCGCGGCTTTTGCCGATGTGCTTCATCGGGCTGGCGGCGCTGGTTTTGCCGCTGGGCGTCTTCGCCCTCTGGGCGGCGGCGGACTTTTCCAGCGCCTTCACCGTTTTTCATGAGACGCTGTTCACCAACGACCTCTGGCTGTTAGACCCGGAGACCGACCTGCTCCTGCGGCTGCTGCCGGAACAGTTCTTTGCCGACTTTGCCGGGGTGATCGCCGTGCGCGCGCTGGCTTATATGCTCGCCGTGCCGCTGGCCATCTTCGGCGTGCGCTTTGGGAGGCGATTCATATGAACGAGCGTGTGGAAGCGCTGCGAAAGGCGGGGCACGCCACCATACTGGCCTTTGAATCCAGCTGCGACGAGACCGCCGTGGCCGTCGTGCGCGACGGGCGGGAGGCGCTGGCCAACCAGATATTGTCGCAGATCGACCGCCACGCCGTGTTCGGCGGCGTGGTGCCGGAGATCGCCTCGCGCATGCACGTGGAGGCGCTCGACCCGCTTCTGGACGCGGCGCTTTCGGAGGCCGGCATGACGCTCAAAGACATCGACGCCGTGGCCGTCACCTGCGGGCCGGGGCTGGTGGGCGCGCTGCTCACCGCCGTGAGCTACGCCAAGGCGCTTGCCTACGCGCGCGGCTTGCCGCTGGTGGCCGTCAACCACATCGAGGGCCATGTGAGCGCCAACTATCTCGCCCACCCCGATCTGGAGCCGCCCTTTGCCTGCCTGGTGGCCTCGGGCGGGCACAGCCACATCGTGCTGGTGGAACATTACGGCGAATACCGCCTGCTGGGGCAGACGCTGGACGACGCCGCCGGCGAAGCCTTCGACAAGGTGGCGCGCGTGCTGGACATCCCCTACCCCGGCGGGCCGCTCCTAGACAAGCTGGCTGAGGAGGGCGACGATGGGCGCTACCGCTTCCCCCACACGCACACGCCGGGAAAGTACGATTTTTCCTTCAGCGGCTTAAAGACCGCCGTCATCAACCAGGCGCACAACCTGCGCCAACAGGGGGAGAAGATCGACGCTGCCGATTTTGCCGCCAGTTTCCGCCGCGCCGTGGTGGATACACTGGTGGAAAAGAGCGTGGCCGCCGCCGTGGACGCGGGCGCGGCTTCTCTGGCCGCGGCGGGCGGCGTGGCCGCCAACCGGCTGCTGCGCCGCGAGCTTGCGCGCCAGGGCGAGGCGGCCGGCCTGAAAGTCTATCTGCCCCCCGTGGCCCTATGCACGGACAACGCGGCGATGATCGGCTCCGCCGCCTTCTACCGCCTGATGCGCGGCGAAGCGGCCGCGCTGGATCTCAACGCCCTGCCGTCGCTGCGCATGTTCGCCTGAGAGCATGCGCGGCGGCGCTTTTGGGGCTGCGCGCGAAGTCTGTTTACACGGCCCGGGGAAATGTATAAAGCGGATGCTTGAAAATGCAATACAATTGTAAAATATACCGCTTGATTTGCAATGATTTTCCCCATTCGCGCCCTCCAAAGGGGTGTGGAAAACCGTGTGAAATCTACAATATAGACAAAATTGTGCCCGCGTTTGCCCCAAAAACGTCATAAAACAGACCGTTTTCTCTGTTTTGATGACGCAAAAAGACTATGGTCT
>DVGE01000253.1 GCA_018712885.1 Candidatus Pullichristensenella stercoripullorum
GCCATCGACGAGGCTTCCAACGGCTTCGCCACCGAGATCACCGTGACGCTGAAAAAGGACGGCTCCTGCGAGGTGACGGACAACGGCCGCGGCATCCCCGTGGACATCCACCCGCAACTTGGCGTCTCCGGCGTTGAGGTCGTCTACACGCAGCTGCACGCCGGCGGCAAGTTCAACAACAAGAACTACGCCTATTCCGGCGGCCTGCACGGCGTGGGCGCGTCCGTGGTCAATGCCCTCTCCGAGTGGGTGACGGTGGACGTGTTCCGCGATTACAGCCACTACCACATCCGCTTCGAGTCCTATGAGGACAGAAAGACCGGCAAGATCGTCTCCGGCCACGCCGTCGCGCCCTTGGAAAAGGTGGGCAACACCCGCAAGCGCGGCACGCAGGTCTGCTTCAAGCCCGACCCGCGCGTGTTCGAGGACACACACTTCAACGGCGACACCGTGCGCCGCCGCGTGCGCGAATTGGCCTACCTCAATCAGGGCGTGCGCTTCGTCTTTACCGACGAGCGGGAAAAGGACGAGACGCGCCGCCGCCGCGAGTACTGCTATGAGGGCGGCCTTGCCGACTTCGTGCAGTACCTCAATACGGACAAGCAGACCATCACCGACCCCATCACCTTCGAGGGCCGGCGCGAGGGCACGCTTCTGCGCGTGGCCATCCAGTATACGGATTCCTACACGGAAAACATCTATTCCTTCGTCAACAACGTGCCCACCGGCGAGGGCGGCACGCACGAGACGGGCTTCAAGGCCGCCGTCACCAAGGCATTCAACGACTACGCCCGCCGCGTGGGCCTGCTCAAGGAGAAGGACAACAACCTCTCCGGCGAGGACTTCCGCGAGGGCATGACCGCCGTGGTCTACGCCGGCGTGCAGAAGCCGCAGTTCGAGGGCCAGACCAAGGGGAGGCTGGGCAACACGGAGGTGCGTCCCATCGTCGAGGCCATCTGTCTTGAGCAGCTTTCGCTGTACCTGGACGACCTCAAAAATCAGGAAGTCGCCACCCGCATCGTCGAAAAGGCGGTCAAGGCCGCCAAGGTGCGCGAGGCGGCGCGCAAGGCGCGCGACGTGGCGCGGCAGAAAAACCAACTCGAGGCCGCGCCGCTGGTGGGCAAGCTTGCCAGCTGCACCGGCCGCAACTGGAAGGAGAACGAACTGTTCATCGTCGAGGGCGATTCCGCCGGCGGCAGCGCCAAGCAGGGCCGCGACCGACGCTTTCAGGCCATTCTGCCCCTGCGCGGCAAGCCCCTCAACGCCGAGAAAAAGCGCATCGATCAGGTGCTGGCCAACGAGGAGTTCCGATCCATCATCACCGCGCTGGGCACGGGCATCGGCGAGGAGTTTGACCTTACGCACCTCAAGTATGACCGCGTCATCATCCTTTCGGATGCAGATCAGGACGGCGCGCACATCCGCGCCATCCTTCTGACCTTCTTCTTCCGCTACATGCGCGAACTGGTCACCGACGGCCACGTCTACATCGGCATGCCGCCGCTCTACTGCGCGAAGAAAGGCGCGGAGCACATCTACTGCTTCGACGAAAAGGAGTTGGCGAAGGCCACGAAGAAGCTTGGCCGCGGTTACAGCGTGCAGCGCTACAAGGGCCTGGGCGAAATGAATCCGGAACAGCTCTGGGAGACGACCATGAACCCCAACGGCCGCAAGATGGTGCAGGTCACCATCGAGGACCTCGCCGAGGCCGAGCGCCGCGTCACCGTGCTGATGGGCGACAAGGTGGAGCCGCGCCGCGAATACATTCAGGAATACGCCAATTTCAACCACGTGGACGATTTTGAACCCGTTCGGGAAGGGGAGTAAGGCATGGCGGGAAAGAAAAAGGACGATAAGATCATCTTTTCCGAGCAGATCGTGCAAAAGTCCATGGAAGAGGTCATGCACGATTCGATGATGCCCTACTCGGAATACGTCATTCTCGAGCGCGCCCTGCCGCGCGTGGAGGATGGCTTAAAACCCGTGCAGCGCCGCATACTCTACACCATGCACGAACTGGGCAACACCTTCGACAAGCCGCACCGCAAGTGCGCCCGCATCGTCGGCGATTGCCTCGGTAAATTCCACCCTCACGGCGATATCAGCGTCTACGACGCGCTGGCGCGCATGGCGCAGCCTTTTGCGATGCGCGCGCCGCTGGTGGACGGCCACGGCAACTTCGGCTCCATCGACGGCGACAGCCCCGCGGCGATGCGCTACACCGAGGCGCGCATGACCGAACTTGCCCAGGTGCTTTTGCAGGACATCGACAAGGACACCGTGGGCTTCCACCTCAACTTCGACGATACGCAAAAGGAGCCGGACGTGCTGCCCGGCCGCTTCCCCAATCTGCTGGTCAACGGCGCCAACGGCATCGCCGTGGGCCTTGCCACCAACATCCCCCCGCACAACCTCGGCGAGGCCATTGCCGCCACCGTCGCGCAGATCGAAAACCCGGACATCACCACCGAGGAACTGATGCGCCACATCCCCGCGCCGGACTTTCCCACCGGCGGCGTGCTGGCCAGAGACGGCGAACTGTTTGAGGCCTACCAGACCGGCCGCGGCAAGCTCAAACTGCGCGCCAAGGTGGAGATCGAACCGGCGGCCAACGGCAAGACGCTTCTGGTCATCCGCGAGATCCCCTATCAGGTCAATAAGTCGGCGATGCTGGAAAAGATCCTGCGCCTCAGCGAGGAAAAGAAATCCCTGCTTTCCGGCATCAACGACATCCGCGATGAGTCCGACCGGCAGGGCATGCGCGCGGTCATCGAATTAAAGCGCGACGTCGATCCCCAGAAGGTACTCAACGTCCTCTACAAGTATTCCGACCTGCAGGTGACGGTGGGCGTCAACATGGTGGCCATCGCCGACGGCAAGCCCGTGCAGCTCGGCCTCAAGGCGCTCATCGGCCACTACATCCGCCACCAGAAAAACGTCGTCACCCGCCGCACCCGCCATGAACTGGAACAGGCCGAGGCGCGCGCCCACATCCTCGAAGGGCTGATCGTCGCCGTGGATAACCTCGACGAGGTCATCCGCCTCATTCGCGGCAGCAAGACCCCCCGCGAGGCGCGCGATAAACTGATGCAGCGCTTCTCCCTCACGGAGATACAGGCGCAGGCCATCCTCGATATGCGCCTGCAGCGCCTGACGAACCTGGAGATCCTCACGCTGCGCAAGGAGTACGCGGAGATCGAAAAGCGCATCGCCTATCTCAAAGGCATACTCACCAGCGAGAAAAAGCTGATGAACGTCATCAAAAAGGAACTGGAGGAGATCGGCGAAAAGTACGCCGACGCGCGCCGCACCAAACTGGTGGATTCCTTTGATGAGATCGTCATCGAGGAAGAAGCCCCGGTGGCGGACGAGGCCACTGTGGTCGTCACCCGCGCGGGCTTTGTGCGCCGCTTCGCCCGCAAGGCGGCGGAAAAGGCGCTGGAGGGCGCGGAGCCGCCGCGCGCGCAGCTGGACGTGATGACCGATGAAAAGCTGCTCTTCTTTACCGACGCGGGCAACTGCTATGCCGTAGGCGTTTCCCAGATCCCCGAGTGCCGCCCCCGCGACCGCGGCCTGCCGCTGGGCGGTCTCTTGGCGGGCCTGGCGGCGGACGAGCGCTTTATCTTCGTCTACGCCCCCGGCAAGGACTGGGCGGGCGAGATGACGCTGCTCACCGAGGGCGGCCTCATTAAGCGCATGGCCGTTGCCGACCTCAACGTGCGCAAGGCGCGCTACGCGGCGCTGACGCTGCGCGAGGGCGACAAGCTGGCCGCCGTGCTGCCGCCGACCGCCTGCAAGGACGTTCTCGTCGTCACCCGGCAGGGCATGGCCATTTGCTTCAGCCTTGCCGAGGTCAGCGTGCTGGGCCGTACGGCGGCGGGCGTCAAGGCCATTCAGCTTGCGCCGAACGACCGCGCCATTGCCTGCATCGCCCACGACGGCGAGGGCGAAGCCCTGCTCGTCACCGATCGCGGCTACATGAAGCGCTGCCTGCTGCTGGATTTCGACCGGCAGGCGCGCGGCGGCAAGGGACTGAAAGCTATCACCTTCCTGAAGAACGGCATGAACGGCGAAGCCATCGCCGCCGCCCTGCCCGTGCGCGAGGCGCGCGCCTTCACCGTCTTCCAGAAGAGCGGCGCGCAGGCGGCCTTCAACACAGAGGAGATCGCCATCGAGACCCGCGCCGGCAAGGGCCAGCCCTACGTGCTCGCCGTCATGGGCGATCACGTGGAGGACGTGCTCGTGGGCTGAAACATCCTTCAATGAGCGTTCCGTCCGTCGCGGCTTTGCGGCGGGCGGTTTTGTCTGCGCGCAAATATCGCTTGCGGAATATGTCGAAGCCTGTTATCATAGTTATAGCAGTATGCGCGCGGGGATGTGAAGGCATGTACGTTATCGTGGATCTGGAATGGTTTGCCACCAACAGCGGACACATCTGCCCAACGCAGATCGCCGCGTTGCGCGTGGACGCGCATTGGCGCACGGTGGCGACGTTTTATGAATTGATCCGCCCCCAGGACGGCGTCACGCCCCCGTGGGAACACATTGCCTTTACGGGCGCGTTCAAAGGCGCGTTTGAGGGCGCGTGTTCCGCGCATACCGTCCTGAGCAGGCTGGAAAAATGGTTGCGGCCGGATGACGTGCTCTGCTGGTGGCTGGATGGGCCGCCGAAAAAATTCGCCCTGCTGATGGAAACGATCCTCCGGCGCTGCCTCCTGCTGCACAGGCGCATCCTCCGGCCGTATTTTCTCGCCTGGGCGAACGATGGCAAAACCGTGCGCGGCGATCCGTATGCGTTGGCGCGCAGCCGAAGCCTGCCCATCCCGGGCGCGGCGCATTGCGCGATAAACGACGTGGTGGTCGTACAGCGCCTGATGCGCGCCATGAAGATACCGACTTCCGCCCTCGAAGCCCCCGCCAACGCGCGCCCCGCGCGGAAAGCAGCGCAGACATTCCCCTTCTGGTACGACGAACGAACAGGTCTCATCCACGCCGCCGGCAGCGCCTGTGTTCAGAAAATGGAGGGGCTGCGGGGCATCGGCACGGTCAAGACGTGCCTTGAACGCGGCTACCGCCCCTGCCCGGAATGTTGCGCGGCGGCATGGAAACGCGCCCTGCGGGAATACAACGCCGAGGTCGTCCGCCAGCGTCGCTGCGGCTACTTCTACTTTGAGGATTCCCCGGTCTTCCATCGCGGCGATTGCCCTGACATACTCTACGCGCGGCGCGCGTACAGCGGCGCGGTCTACTTCGATACCTGCATAAACGCCGGCCGACGCCCCTGCAAGCGCTGCAAGCCCGTCCCCGGGCACTTTGCCTTTGCCACGCCCAAAACGGAAAAGGAGAGTGCCGCCCCCGTTCTGGACGAAAAGGCAAAGCGCGCCCTCGCCCGCCACCGGCAGGCCGTCCAGGAGCGGGAAAGCGCCCGGCAGACGGAGATGACCGAAACCCAGCGCCGGGACATGGCCACGCTCACTGCTACGGATTGCGCTTTTTGGGCCGGGCGCGGCTACAAGACGTTCCACCTGCGCTCCTGCCGCAAACTAAGCGGCCTGACGAACCTGCGCGGCTTCCGCACCTACCAACAGGCCCTCAGCGCCGGTTATCAGCCCTGCCGTGAGTGCAGGCCGACAAAGAAATACGATATTGAACTCTCCATGCCCATCGAAACGCGAGAGCGGAAGGATGAAACTCCGGAAACCGTGCTTGCTCTTTGCACGCAGATGGAGCTTCAGCACGAATACAATGAACCCGTTCTGCGTATCCATACGAACTTTGCCGACTGGAGGCTCGACCTGACCGCAAAGCCTGTCATCATTGAACACAGGCCGCAGGGGAGCGTGGACTACCACCGCCAGCACCGTATGTTCCTCTCCGCAACCGACGCCGTGTTCTACATACACAAGCACGACAGCGCTGGAAGTTCGTCTCTGGAAAGAATGTTGTTCGAGGCAAGGCACAGGGAATGAACCCTGCCCCTCACACTTCCCCCGCGCCAAACCCGCCCCAGCGCGCGGCGCGCAGAAGCGTCGCGCCCCGCCAGAGGCGGCGGAACGCGCAGAGCAGTTTTCTCAATTTCATTTTCTCACCCTCCAACAACATATGCCGGACGGCGACATTGCGCCATCCGGCATGTTTATCACTGCCGCGCCTGCTGTATTGACATTTAATAGTTCGGAATGTATAATATCCGTGTAAAATCCATACAAGAGAGGGACAGGGCAATGTACGAAAGCAACATCGGGCAGACCATCAAATCTGTCGTTTCCGTCCTCTGTGTCATCGGCATCATCGCCTGCGTCATCGCCGGCATTGCGCTCATTTCGCAGGGTCTCGGCGCCATCGGCTGGCCGGTCATGCTCGTGGGCGCTTTCTCCATGGCCATCACCTATCTGTTCCTGTACGGCTTCGGAGAACTCGTGGACAAGACCTGCGAAAACAACGCCGCCATGCTGCGCATCGAGAAGGAGTTGGAAGCGCTCAAGCAGAAAAACGGGGAAGAAAGCCGACCGGCAGCCGCGCCGGAGAAAGGCCCCGCCAAGGCGCAGGTCGCTCCAAGGGAACTCATCAGCAAAGAGATGATGTCCGCTATGCAGGGGATGAAGAGCGCCACGGAGATATACGATTATCTTTCGCAGAAGCTCGATAAGAGCGATGAGGCTGTGCGAGAACTGTTGAAGGCCATAAACGACATTGCCGTATCGGAAGAAACTTATGGAAACGATCTCTACAATGCGTTGAGAAAAATCAAGTTATTTGTTGAGCATGGCTGCCGGGTATTCGCCGTTGACCGCAGCGCTCCCACCATGATCTGTCCCGCCTGCGGAAAAGAGCAGAACACAAATCGTGCGGTCTGCAGCTCCTGCGGCGCACTCTTCCGCAAGTGAACGTTCCCGCTGAGCCGTCCGGCCGCCCCGGACGGCTTTTCCCTGCCCTGCGCCAAGGTTTTACCATCCCCGCCGCGAATTATGCTTGACTCCGCCGCCCAAACTTGCTATAATCATATTTGCCGGTGACGGAGAGGAGTAGCGCGCAGGTTCCCAAGAGAGGGCGGTTCATAGGCTGCAAGGCCGCCCGGATAGCCGAGGCGCGAAGGTCGCTCCCGAGGCGGGCGGGCGAAGGGAAGTAGTCCGCCGGGGCGCGCCCCGTACAGCGCAAAGAGGCCCCGCAAGGGGCAAATAAAGGTGGTACCGCGGTCTGTCCCCGCCCTTTGGCCGGGACAGGCTTTTTATATCGCACGGAGGGAAGACCATGCAGGAATTCAAGATGGACAAGGTATTTTCGCCGCAGGATGTGGAAACGCGCATCTACGAAAAGTGGGAGTCGTCCGGGGCCTTCAAGCCGGTCATTGACCCGGAAAAACAGCCCTTCACCATCGTCATGCCGCCGCCAAACATCACCGGTCAGCTCCATGTGGGCCATGCGCTGGATGAGATGCCGCAGGATGTACTCATCCGCTACCACCGCATGAAGGGCGACCCGACCCTCTGGGTG
>DVGE01000254.1 GCA_018712885.1 Candidatus Pullichristensenella stercoripullorum
TCGTTGGGATCGACCTCCACTTCCACGTCCTCGGCCTCGGGCAGCACTGCCACGGTCGCCGTGGAGGTGTGGATGCGCCCGGAGCTCTCCGTCACGGGCACGCGCTGCACGCGATGCACGCCGCTCTCAAATTTGAGCTTTTCAAACACGTTCTTGCCGGAGATGAGGGCCACGCTCTCCTTGATGCCGCCCAGCTCCGTGGAGCCGTCCTCGATCAGTTCCCACTTCCAGCCCTGCCGGTCGGCATAGTGCTGGTACATGCGCAAAAGCTCGGCCCCGAACAGCCCCGCCTCGTCGCCGCCCGCGCCGGCGCGCACTTCCAGCACGGCGTTCTTGCGGTCGTCCGGGTCCTTGGGCAGCATGGCGACGCGCGCCGCGTGCAGCGCCTCGCGCAGTTTCGGCTCCAGCTCGTTCACTTCCTCGCGCGCCATCTCCGCCATGTCGGGGTCGTTCAAAAGCTCGTTCGCCTCGTCGAGCTGCTCCGCCAGCGCACGGCAGTTTTTGGCGATCTCGTTGAGTTCGGCAAGGTCGCTGTGCTCGCGCATCAATTTGGCGAACAGCTGCGTATCGGCGATGACTTCCGGCAGCGTGATGCGGATGGACAATTCCTCGTAGCGCGCCTCGACGCTCTCCAGCTGCGCCAGCACGCGCGCCTGTTCAGCATGATTTCTTTCCATTATAGCTCCTTCACTCCCGTATCTCGATGACGCGGTCGCGTCCGTTCAGGTCGCGCAGCACCCGCCCGCCGCCAAACAGCGCGCGCACAGCCTCCGCCTCGTCCCAGCCGATCTCCAGAAACAGCGCTCCGCCGGCGGCGAGATGGTCCTGATACGTCGCGGCGATGCGGCGGTAAAACGCGAGCCCGTCCGCGCCGCCGTCGAGCGCCAGCCGCGGCTCTTTTTGCACTTCCGCCTGCAGACCGTCCAGTTCCCCCGTGCGGATATAGGGGGGATTGCAGGCGATGAGGTCGAACGTGCGCCCCGCCACGGGCGCGAACAGGTCGCCCCGGACGATCTCTGCCTCCACGCCCAGCCGCCGGCGGTTTTCTTCCATCACCGCGCCGGCGTCCGCGCTCACGTCCGCGAGCGTGACCCGCGCTTGTGGACACAGCTTTGCCAAACTCAGCCCGATGGCGCCGCTGCCGGCGCACAGGTCGAGCACGCGCGGCGCGGCCCTATCCCGCAAAAACGCCAGCGCCGCTTCGCAGAGCGCCTCCGTGTCCTGCCGGGGGATGAGCACGCGCCTGTCCACGTAAAATTCCAGCCCCATGAACCAGGCGCTTTCCAATATATACTGCACAGGCTCGCCCGCGAGCCGCCGCTTCAGCAGCGCTTCCAGCCGCGCCTCCTCCTGCGGGGAGATCTCCCGCAGGCTGTCGCCCCAGCTGAGCAGCCGCGCGTCGGCCATGGGGTCGGGGCTGCCCGCCGCTTCCAGTCTGCGCGCGGCCTGCGCGCGCCAAGTGATCGCCAGCATGACTTCTCCAAAGCATAGGAAAACGCCGGAGGAGGATAAACCTCTCCCGGCGCTTCTGAATGGCTACATTCCGTAACGCTTCTTGAAACGGTCGACGCGACCGCCGCTGTCCACCAGCTTCTGCTTGCCCGTGTAGAACGGATGGCACTTGGAGCAAATATCCACGCGCAATTCCTTCTTCACGGAACCCGTTTCGAACGTCTCGCCGCAAACGCAGCGGACGACAGCCTTGCCGTAATTCGGATGGATCTTTTCCTTCATGGTTTTCACCTCTTTGTCACCGGACTGTCGGCTCTCCGGCGGAACCGGCATCCGCGTGGTCATGCAAAATGTATTATAGCATATGAAACGCCCGGCTTCAAGGGTTCGCGGGAATTTTACATGCCGAACCGGGCTATTCGCCGGCGTCCGTGCGGAAAAGAACCCAACAGCGCGCGTTTGCGCTATTTTTCGTTTCCCAAGCAAATTTTGGCGATTCTCGTATTTATTGAAAATAATCGTCAAAACAGTCAAGTTATCAGTTGACTGCAAGTAAAAAGCGTGCTATAATCACCGTATTGAGTTAACATACGCAGATGTGCTGTCTGCTGGAAAATGTTTTCCATGCGCGTTCCCGCTTGAATTGGTTTTCCTGCAAAACAGGAAATAATTTATAAGGAGGAACCACTATGAAGAAACTGTTGTCTCTGGCTCTGGCCCTCGTGCTGGTCCTCTGCGTCGGCTCCATGGCTTTCGCAGAGGAGGAAAAGCCGCTCGTCGGCATTTCCTGCCCCTACAACCCCACCGGCTGGGTCGCGGCCGTGCAGTGGTCTGCTGAGACCACCGCCGAATCTCTGGGTATGAACTATATCATGAAGGTTTCCGAGTCCGAGGCTGAACAGGCTTCCGACTTGGATATGATGATCGAGCAGGGCTGCGAATACATCATTCTCTTCCCCTTCAACGATACGCTCGAAGCCGCGGCGCAGCGCGTCATGGACGCTGGCGTCACCCTGCTGAACTTCGACCGTACCTTGGGCGAGACGCAGCCTGACTACTACCTGGCCGGCGACAACTACCAGATCGGCGTTCTGGGCGCTGAGTACATCGCCGAGAAGCTGGGCGGCGAGGGCAAGGTCGTCATCACCACCATCCCCTCTTATGGCGCCATCTTCGATGAGCGCGTGCAGGGCTGCCGCGACACGCTGGCGGAGAAGTATCCCAACATCGAAGTCATCGGCGAGTACGCCGCTGACAACGCCTCTCAGGAGGTCGGCCTGACGCTGATGACCGACATCCTCACCGCCAACGAGCACATTGACGGCGTTTACAGCTGCGACGACGAGCTCTCCACCGGCATGCTGAAGGCCATCGAAGAGCAGGGCCGTCTGGGCGAAATCAAGGTCATGACCGGCTGCGGCGACGGACAGGCTTACTTCAAGCTCATGGACGAGTACAAGGACAAGATCTGGCTCTCCACGCAGACCTACGCTCCCTACATGATGGGCGATCTGGTGCGCCTGTGCCAGGGCCTGATCGACGGCGAGACCTACGAGCAGACCACCATCATCCCGCCGGAGACGCTGGACTACACCAACTACGCCGACTGGATGGAGCGCAACGGCGTTACCGAGGACGCGCCCTTCTAAATTCATGAATCGAACTGTCATGCAAGACGTCGCGAGACGCTCCTGTCTCATGAAGCGCATTTGACGGGACTGTGGGCGGGGGGTTCCCCGCCCACAGTTGCAGAGGTTCGACAGATCAGACGCTGGATTGCAGGCGGCGCACGGCAAAGTTGTAGTGCGCCCCTTCCTGATGAAAGGGCACACCGTAAAGCGAGGTAATTTGAATGGCCGAACTTGCGCTGCAGATGAGCGGCATTGTAAAAAAGTACGGCGGCGTATCTGTACTCAAAAACGTGGATTTTTCTGTGAAGAGCGGCGAGATCCATGCGCTGCTGGGAGAAAACGGCGCCGGAAAGACCACATTGATGAACATACTGGGTGGCGTCACGCCCATGGACAGCGGCAGCGTCCGCCTCTTTGACCGAATGGTGAACATTCATTCGCCGCTGGACGCCCAACGCGAAGGCATCGCCTTCATCCACCAGGAACTGAATGTCATCAACGATTTGGCGGTCTACGAAAACATGTTCCTGGGCAACGAGCTGCGCAATCGCTTCCGGCGCTTGGACATCGCCAGGATGTGCGAGGAGACGAGCAAGGTCTTCGAGCGCATGAACGTTTCCATCGACCCGCGCGCGATGATGCGGGATCTCGATACTTCTCACAAGCAGATCGTGGAGATCGCAAAGTCCCTTTTGCGCAGCGCGCGGCTCATCATCATGGATGAACCGACCACATCGTTGACGCAGAAAGAGATCGACAACGTGTTTGCAATCATGCGCAACCTGACCAAGACGCAGGGCACGACGATCATCTTCATCTCCCACAAGCTGGGCGAGGTCGTGGAGTTCTGTGACAGCTACACGGTGTTGCGCAATGGCGAAAAAGTAAGCGACGGTTCCATCGTCCAGGAGGACGGCTCGAAGATCTCGCAGGCGGAGATCGCCCGCATGATGGTGGGCCGCGACGTGTTGAGCGAGGATGTCTATCAACACCGCGAGCTGGGCGATGTCTATTATACGGTCGAAGATCTCTGTGTGGGCAACGACGTCAAGGGTGTCAGCTTCGAGTTGCGCCGCGGCGAGATCCTGGGCATCACGGGTCTTCTGGGCGACGGCAAGGATCAGCTGATTCGCTGTCTGTTTGGCGATCTGCCCAAGACCTCCGGCCATGTGTACCTGGACGGCCAGGAGGTCAATATCGCCCATCCTGCGCAGGGAAAGAAAAAGGGCGTTGGTTATCTGCCGCCGAACCGGAAGGAGAACGCCATCATCAAGGATCTTTCCGTCCAGGGCAACCTGACCATCGTCAACTTGGAAAAGTGTCTGCAGGGGATCCGGATTTCCCGACGGAAAGAGCGCGAGACGGTGCAGCGTTTTAAGGATCGCCTTTCCATCAAGGTGCATAATTTCGATCACCCCATCACCAGTCTTTCGGGCGGCAATCAGCAGAAGGTCGTGTTGGCCAAGTGGCTCAACGCCGATCCGCAGGTGATGATCCTCGCCAACCCCACGCAGGGCGTGGACGTTGGCGCGAAAAACGAGATATATTTGGAGATCATGAAACTGGCGCAGACCGGCGTGGGCGTCATCGTCACTTCCGGTGAGGCGCAGGAGATCATCCGCACCTGCGACCGCGCGTTGGTCATGTATCACGGCGAGTTGCGGGGCATCCTCAATCGGGACGAGCTTACCGAGGAAAATATCATGATACTTGCCACGGGCGGTACGCTCGGCGAAGACAAAAAGGAGAGGTAGAGGGTTATGCAGACGACAGAAGTTTTGACCTCCAAACAGAAGTTCAAAAAATTCCTGGGCGAGTACAACATTCTGCTGGTGACGTTGCTGATGGTCGTCGTTTCGACCTGTCTGAAGGGCTTCACTTTCCTGTCGCTCAACAACATCATCAACATCATTCGCTCGAACTCCGTCATCGGCATCATCGCCTTTGGCATGGCCTTCGTGATCATCACCGGCAACATCGACCTTTCCGTCGGCGCGGAGATGGTTGCCGTGGCGGCGTTGTCCATCACGGTCATCAACCTCACCAACAGCGCCATCCTCGGTGTGTTGACGGCGTTCGTGGCAGGCATCGCCTTTTCTGTGATCACCGGCGTGATCATCACCAAGGGGCGTGTTCCCTCGTTCATTGTCACGCTGGGCTTCCAATACATCTACCGTTCCGTGCTTACCTACGCGCTCAATGGCGGCGGCGTGACTACCAAGAATGACGCTTATCTGGCTATTTCTTCCACGGAGATTTTCGGCGTGATTCCGCTGCAGATCGTCTACTTCTTCGTCATGGCGCTCATCTACTGGTACATCTCCAAGTACACCACGCTGGGACGCCGCATCTACGCGGTGGGCTCCAACGAGCGCGCCGCGCGTCTCTCGGGCATCAAAACCGACCGCATCAAGATTATGGCCTTCGTGCTTCTGGGCATCGCCATCGCCGTGGGCGCCATCGCCGAGAGCTCCCGCATGGGCTCCATCAACTCCACGTCGTCCGGTACGTCCTATGAGCTGAACGCCATCGCCATGGTTGTCATCGGCGGCGTTGCTATGGAGGGCGGCAAGGGCAAGCTGAGCAACACGGTGTTCGGTGCCTTCATCTTCGGCATGATTTCCAACATACTGACGTTGGTGGGCATCAATACCAAGCTGGTGAACGCCGTCAAGGGCGCTATCATCATCATCGCCGTACTGCTGCAGCGCGGCAACAAGAACAACAATTAAACGATCACAAGATATATAAGCCAGAGTCGCGCGTGGAAGCGCGAGAAAAATATTGATCAAAATGGAGGAAAAGAAAATGAAGATCGGAATCGACTCGTATTGCTATCACAGGCTGTTTGGCGAAGTGTACGACATGCAGGAGAAGCCGGAGAAGAACGCGACGGTGGACGAATTTCTGGACTACGCGAAATATCTGGACGTGGACGGCGTGTCTTTGGAGACGTGCTTTCTGCCCTCTCTGGACGACGCATACCTGAAGGATTTGGGCGCGAAGCTGAAGGCGTACAATTTCGACACGGTGTTTGCGTGGGGGCATCCGAACGGACTGGAGCGGGGCTTGAACCCGGAGGCGTTTGCGGAGATGAAGAAGCTGATTCCGAAGACGCGTCTGCTGGGGACGGACGTGATGCGAATCACGGGCTCGGCGTTCGACTGGCGGCATGAGAACCATCGCGATCACATCGCGCGGCTGATTCCGATGTACAAGGAAGCGACGAAGATCGCGGAGGACAACGGAGTGAAGCTGGCGGCGGAGAACCACATTGACTTCACCTCGGACGAGATGCTGGAGATGATCGAGGCGGTGGATTCGCCGAACTTCGGAATCAACTTTGACACGGGCAACTTTTTGCGGCTGCTGGACGATCCGGTAGCGGGAATGGAAAAGCTGGCGCCTTACGTATTCTCGACGCACCTGAAGGATCTGAAGATGCACCCGACGGCGAAACCGACGGACTGGTACTTTTTCTGCGGCGTGCCGGTAGGAATGGGTCTTGTAGACAACGACAAACTGGCTGAGCTGCTGAGCAAGGCCGGCTACAAGGGCTTCCTGGCGGTGGAGATCGACTGTCCGGCGCCGGAATGGATGAACATGGAGAAGGAAGCCATTGCCGTTTCCGTCTACAATCTCAAAAAAATCGGCAAAAAGTACGCGTGAGCGTGAGTGGACGTGGAGGAAAACTGTATGAAGAAGACACTGAATGTAGCAATGATCGGCGGCGGGTTCATGGGCAAGGCCCATTCGAATGCGTGGCTGAAGGTAAATACGTTTTTTGACGCTCCCTACAAGGTGAACCTCAAGGTGATTGTGGGCAACCACACGCCGCTGGAAGAGTTTGCCGAGCGTTGGGGCTACGACGAGGTCAGCTATGACTGGCGCGAAGTGATGAAGCGCGAGGACATCGATATCGTGGATATCGGAACGCCGACCTATATGCACCACGATATGGTCATCGAAGCGGCCAAGAACGGCAAGCACATCGTGTGTGAGAAGCCTTGCGCCATGAACTACCGTGAATGCTGCGAAATGGTGGAAGCGGTGGAGAAGGCTGGCGTTGTGCACTATCTGAATCACAACTACCGCCGTGTGCCGGCTGTGGCGCTGGCAAAGAAGCTCATTGACGACGGTCGCCTCGGCCGCATCTACCACTGGCGTGGCGCGTATCTGCAGGACTGGATTATGGATGAAGACGCGCCCCTGACGTGGCATCTGCGCGCCGACCGCGCGGGCGCGGGCGTGCTGTACGATCTTGGTTCGCATGCGGTAGACTTGGCGCGCTATCTGGTGGGCGAGCCTGTGGCGGTTACCGCGCGGCTGGAGACGTTCATCAAGGAACGCCCTCTGCCGGGAGCCGGCGCCGCGACGTTCTCGAAAGGCGAGAAAGTCGAAGGCACGCCCATGGGCGAAGTGACGGTCGACGACGCGGCTTTCATGCTGTTGGACTTCGACAACGGCGCGCTGGGCTCCATCGAGACCACGCGCTTCGCGGGCGGCAGGAAGAACTACAACGACTTTGAGATCTACGGCAGCAAGGGCAGCCTGAAGTTCAACTTCGAGCGCATGAACGAGCTGCAGTTCTCCGATTTGACGCTGCCGCTGGAGGAACAGGGCTATCGCACCATTCTGGTGACCGAGGGCGTGCATCCCTATCTCTCGGCGTGGTGGCCGTGTGGACACATCATTGGCTACGAGCATACGTTTGTCAATGCGTTCAACGATTTCCTCTGCGCGATCGGTGGGGACAAGGTGGTATCGCCGAACCTGGTCGACGGCGCGGCGGATATCCGCGTGTTGGAAGCGGTGAAGATGTCAAGCGCTTTGGGCCGCAGAGTCGCGGTGGACGAAGTCAAGTAAAGCCATTGGAGGCATAGAAAATGACAAAGGTAAAGCTGGCGCCGCTGGTCTTTGCGGAGATCAATGAGCGCGAGAAGGGCGAATATGCGGAACAGCTCAGCCGTTTAAAGGAAATGTACGGCGACGTGGCCGATTTTCTGGAAACGACGCAGGTGGGCGAGCCCCTTCCTCAAGAAGCGGATGCCATCGTCTTCCCGCAGATGATCTTTGCCGCGTTCCGACACGACGAGGCGCTGAAGGCGTACAAGGTGCCCATGGTGGTGCTCACCAGCCGTTTCGGCACCGTGGAGATGTGGGACTGGGAGATCGTGACCTATCTGCGCGATCTCGGCCTGACCGTATTCTCGCCATACAGCATCGAAATGGGTAAGACCGTGCTGCGGGCGCTGGGCGTCAAGCGCACGCTGAAAGCGGGCGCGAAATTCCTGGTGTTCCAGGACAGTCCCGGCGAAGGCATGCAGGCGTATCTGTTCAAAAAGTTCTACTGGTGGGAGCGTAGCGCCACGGAGACAATGGAATCCGTATTCGGCTGCAAGCTCATCTACCGCAGCTGGAAGGCCTGCGGCGACCGCGCCAAGCAGATCAGCGATGATGAGGCGCGGCGCGTGAGCGCGGATTGGAATGTGCGCCAGGAAGGCGTCTGCGAAGAGGCCTATCTGCGCGCTGTGAAGATCTACATCGCCGTCAAGGAGGTCATCGACGAGGTCGGCGGCGTGGAAGGCGTAGGCTCGAACTGCCTGAACGAGTCCTTCAATTGCGATACGACGCCGTGTCTGGCATGGAATATGCTCTTTGAGCGTGATAACATCATCTGGGCCTGCGAGGGCGACACGCTGTCGCTGCTGTCCACGTTCATCATCTATCGCACCATCGAAAAGCCGATCATGATGACGAACCTCTATCCCTTCCTGGTGGGTATGGCAGCGCTGGCGCACGAGAAGATCGACAAGTTCCCGGATATCGAGGACCCCGACAACCACGCGCTGGGCGTGCACTGCGGCTATTTCGGCCTGGTGCCGCGTCAGTTCTGCACGGAGTGGACGCTGCGGCCCAAAGTACTGGAGATCGTCAACGACAAAGCCTGCGCGGTGGACTGCCGCATGCCCACTGGCCCGATCACGCTGGCAAAGATCTATCCCGGCTTCAAGAAGCTGTCGCTGATCAAGGCAGAGTTGGAAGAGTACGTGCAGTATCCGGGTTCGGATTGTCGCAACGGCGCGCTGATCCGTTACCGCGACGGACACAAGGTCATGGACAACCTCTGCTCGCATCACAGCCTCATCATCTCCGGCGACGTCATCCCGCAGCTCAATCAGTTGGCGAAGGTGTTCGGCTGGCAGGTCACGGAACTGTGACCTGCCGGCTCGGCCGGCCCATATTTAGATAAGGAGAAAAGGCTTTTATGAGCAAAGTTGCTTTGATCGGTGCCGGAAGCATCGTATTTACCAAGCAGTTCCTCAACGATATGTTCAACACCCCCTGCATGGCGGGCAGCACCTATGCCCTCATGGGTCCGACGCTGTGGAAGCTGGAAAAGATGAAGCAGTATGCGGATCAGATCATCGAAAAGAACAATATCGACGCCCACATCTATTGCACTACCGACCGGAGGGACGCCCTGAAAGACGCGGATTTCGTCATTCTCACCTTCCAGGTGGGCGGCAACGCCGCTTATGCCCACGATATCGAGATTCCCATGCAATACGGCGTGGATCAGTGTATCGGCGACTCCATGGGGCCCGGCGGCGTCTTCCGTTTGCTGCGCAACGCGCCGGTGATGTTCGGGATATGGGAAGATATGAAGGAGCTTTGCCCGAACGCCTATGTGCTCAACTACGTCAACCCCATGGGCGCGATGTGCACGTTGCTGGCCAGGGGCACGGGCATGAAGGTCGTCGGCCTTTGCCACGGCGTGCAGACCACCATGGATCTGATCTCCGGCTATACGGGTGTCCCCAAGGACGAGATTGATTTCATCAACGCCGGCATCAATCACATGGACTGGTTCCTCACGCTCACCCACAAAGGGAAGGATCTCTATCCCATCCTGCGGGCGAACATGGAAAAGCCGGAGTACTATAAGAACGAAAAGGTGCGCGGTGAAGTGATGCGCCAGTGCGGTTATTTCATGACCGAGTCTACCGGCCATCTTTCCGAGTACCTGCCGTGGTTCAGGAGCAGCGATCGCGCTCTGGCGCGCTACTGTGATGAGCCGATGTTCGGCGGTGAACACGCCGCTTACCTGAAATTCTCGCGGATGATTCAGGAGAAATTCAAGAATACGGATGTACTCAGCATTGAATCCGGCGAGTTGGAGCCCCGCTCGAAGGAATACTGCTCGTACATCATCGAGGCGATTATCACTGGTCGTCCGTTCCGCTTCAGCGGCAACGTCTCCAACAAGCCGGGCTACATCACAAATCTGCCCGCTGACGCGACCGTGGAGGTGCCCGTCTACGCGGATCAGTACGGCTTCCATCCCACTTACATCGGCGCTCTGCCGATGCAGCTGGCGGCGATGAACCAGTCCAACCTCACCACGCAGGGGCTGGCGGCGCAGGCGGCTATTGAGGCCGACCCCGAGCTGGTCTACTGGGCTATTGCGATGGATCCGCTCACCAGCACCAAGGTGACGCTGAACGAGTGCCGCAACATGGTCGCGGATCTCTTCGAGGCCGAGGCGAAATGGCTGCCCCAATTCGAGGGCAAGACATTCAAGCGACTCAACGACATCGACGTTCCCGAAGGGACCGTCGGCGTGCCTGTGCCGGAAGATCCGGCTCTGGCCATCAACAACCGTTTCGCCAAGTTGGCGGAATAAGCGGGAACGAGGCCCCGCCTCCTGTATGCGCGGGGCAGGGCCTTGTTTAATTCGCGATGATATTTACTCAGTGCCAGCGCATGCGACGGGATCGCGCGTATTGCCCATTCGCGCGCGGCGAGAGCTGAGGGGGAATGACTGTTGACTCCACATCGTCCCGGCGCGGGGAGCGTGCTCGGCGGCAAACCGCGCGCGCCTTTCGCTCGGCGTTGAAACGCCGGCTTGTCGTGACGGGAGGTAGAATATGTATGGAGGCAAACAATGGCAAAGCAGCCAAACGGCATCCTTGCCGAGATCCGGCGCAGGGAGATGTTGGAGATACTTAACGCGCAGGGGCACGCGACGGTGACAGAACTGTGCGGGCATTTTCAGGTGTCGCCGGCCACGATTCGCAACGACCTCAATGAGCTGGAAGCCATGAAATATCTTAAACGCACGCACGGCGGCGCGTTGTCTTTGGGCACCAGTCTGGAGCTCACTTCCAGCGAAAAGGTCGAATTGCACATCCAGGAAAAACAGGCGATCGCAAAAATGGCGTTGCCGTTCATCCGCCAGGGGCAGGTGATCGCGATCGACACCGGGACGACCACCTTTGAATTGGCGCGTCTTGTCAGCGGCATCAAGGGCGTCACGGTCATCACCAACGATTTGAAGATCGCGCTATTTTTGGAAGAAAACAGCCAGAATTCTGTCATCTTTCTAGGCGGCACTGTGCGAAAGAAGTTCCACTGCACTGTGGGGCGCAGCGTGCTCGACCAGATGGATCAGCTTTTTGTGGATACAGTATTTTTGGCGACCAACGCCATGGATATAGAACGCGGTCTGAGTACGCCGAGCATTGACACGGCGGATGTGAAGCGCAAGATATTGCATAATGCTCGCGCCCGCATACTCCTGGCCGATTCCAGCAAGATCGCCCGCGAGTCCCTCGCCCGCTTCGCCACCATCGACGAAATGGATGTGCTCATCACCGACGCCGGGGCGGACGCGGAGTTCATCCGGCAGGTACAGGCGCAGAATGTGCGGGTGATCATCGCGTAAGACCGGCAGGATGTGTTGCGGCAGGAACGTTCGACAGGATGATGAAGAATAATTCGCAAGGAGGAACAGCGATGGCCGGCAAGAAGCTGTTTATGGCTGTGGACTTGGGAACGAGTTTCGTAAAAACAGGCGTGTACGATCTGGAGGGCAAACTCCACGCGGGAGCCAGCGAGGCCGTAAAGGACGAGCGCCCGGGGCCGGGCATGTTCATTCAGCGCGGAGACATGCTCTACTCTTCTGTGCTGAACTGCCTGAAAAAAACCGTTCAGGCGCTGGGAGAGGAAGCCGCGGACGTATGCGCCATGGCCTTTACGGGCCAGATGGCGGGCAGCATCGGCGTGGACGAGACGTGGGGAGATGTGACCGGTTGGTCCTGCACGATGGATAGCCGCTATCTGCCCTACGCGGACAAGCAGCGGGAAGAATTCGCGGACGAGATGTTTTCCATCGGCGGCACGAATGCACCGGTGATGTGCTCCAAATACGATTGGTTCAAAAACGACTTTCCCGCGGAGCACGCGCGCATTGCCAAATACCTGCTGCTCAATGGCTACATGATCGGACGCATGTCAAAGCAGAAAATCGATCAGGCGAAGATTGATGCCACGCTGATCACCTGGACGGGTCTGGCGGATATCGCCAATCATCAGTGGTCGGAAAAACTCTGCAAGGATATGGGCGTGGACATGGCGCTCCTCCCGGAGATCACCTCCAGCACGACGATTGGCGGTCAGCTCGAAGAGAGCCTCGCGCGCGAGCTGGGGCTGAAGCCGGGTCTGCCGCTGGTGATGGGCGCGGGCGACAAGGTCAGCGGCTGCGTCGGCGCGGCTGTGTTGGGCGAGGGAGAAATGATCTTCGAAGCGTCTTCCTATGGCGCGATCTCCTGTCTGGTGGACGAGGCGCGCCTGGACGCGCAGAAGCGGAACTACGATATCATCAGCGCGGCTGACGGCAGGCTTTACTATGCGCACAAATACATCCAGGGCTCAGGCATCGTCATCGACTGGTTCGCCAAGGAGTTCTTCGGCGGCGAGACGGATACGAAAGCGGCTTTCCGCAAGGCGGAAGAGCTGGCGGCGCAGGTCACGCCGGGCAGCGAGCACCTTGTGTCCATCGGCCTACTCAGCGGCAGCGCCATGCCCTTTGACAGCGAAGTGCGCGGCATGTTCCTCGGCCATAGCCTCAACCACACACTGGGCCACTTCTACCGCGCGCTGCTGGAGGGCTTCTCCTACGATTTGGCGCTCACCCTCCGCAGCATATGCGCCCAGTATCCGCAGTATGGAACGCGGGAGATCAAGCTCATCGGCGGCGGCGCCAAGTCGAGCGTCTGGCCGCAGATGCTGGCTGATGTGACCGGCCATACTTTCCGCCTGCTCGACCGCGACGATGTGGCCCTGTGGGGCGCGGCGCTGTTGGCGGCGGCGGGCGTCGGCGCTCTGGACGACCTGGAAGACGTGGCCCGCCGACGTGTGCAGACGACGCGCGCATTTATTCCCCGGGAGGAGAACACCCGAATTTACGCACACTACATCGAATTCTACGAGCACTGCATGCATCAGATGCACGACCTCTACGCGCGTCTGAATCGTCTGGCATGAGTGCGAGGAAGAAGCGAAAAGGAATAGACGAGTCAAGGTATGTCTGATCGGTTGTGGGCGCGGGGATGATCCGCGCGCGCAACGACAAGAACAAGAACCAAGGGCGCGAAACGCGCGCGAGGAAGGAGCGAAAAGGAATGGATGAGATCAAGGTATGTCTGATCGGTTGTGGGCGCGCGGGGATGATCCACGCGCGGAACTACAAGAACAAGATCGAGGGCGCGAAGATTGTAGCTTGCGTAGACGCTGTGGAAGCGGCGGCTAAGTCCGCGGCGGAAGAGCTGGGCGTGGAGAAGGTATATACGGACTACCACGATATACTGGACGACAAGGAGATTGACGCTGTGGTCGTGGTAGCGCCGACGGATCTGCACGAGCAGATTGTGATCGACTGTGCGAACGCTGGGAAGCACATATTCTGCGAGAAGCCGATGGCGATGACGGTGGAAGAGTGCGATGCGATGATCGAGGCGTGCGAGCGGAACAACGTGAAGCTGCAGATCGGCTTCATGCGACGTTATGACGCGAGCTTCCGCGAAGCGAAGGCGATGCTGGACGCGGGAGCGATCGGGGAATTGGTGCAGGTGCACTCGAACACGCGAGGCCCGTCGAAGCCGCGTCCGTGGATGTACGACATCAAGAAGTCGAACGGTATTCTGGCGGAAGTAAACTCGCACGACATTGACGCGGTGCGATGGATGGCGGGGAGCGACATCGAGAGCGTATTCGCGTTGGCGGGGAATTTCCGCAATCCGGAGGCGCGGGAGGGATACCCGGACTACTACGACAGCGTAGTGATGAGCGGCAAGCTGAAAAACGGCGTGCACTTCGTGATCGATGGCGCGGCGTACGTGCAGTACGGGTACGACGCGAAGATGGAGCTGATCGGGACGAAAGGCAAGATCGAAGTCGGGCGGAGCGAGAAGGAATTCGTGCGCTGCACGAGCGCTGAAACGGGAACACAGACGCCGTTCGTAAACAGCTGGATGACGCTGTTCATCGACGCATATCTGGCGGAGGACACGTCGTTTGTGGCGGCGATCCGAGAAGGACGCGCGCCGGAAGTGACGGGTTATGACGGGCGCATGGCGGTAGCGACGGTGGAAGCCGGAAACGCTTCAATCCGGGAAGGCGCGATCAAGACGGTGCGATAAGAAGAGGGAGGCGAAGAAAAAATGCTGGCGCTGCGGCTTTATGGAGCGAACGATATCCGTTTGGAAGAGGTAGAGATTCCGGAGATCGGGGCAGATGAAATTCTGCTGAAGACGGAAGCGGCTGCGATCTGCGGGACGGACGTGCGGATGTGGAAGAATGGGCAGAAGGGAGTAGATGCGGAGCACCCGCTGATTTTGGGGCACGAATTTGCCGGAGAGATCGTAAAAGTGGGCAAGGACGTGCCGTATTATCGGGAAGGGATGCACGTGGGTATGCAGCCGAACATCGGGTGCGGTATCTGCGACCGTTGCGTGGATGGGAAGTTCCACCTCTGCGACAACTACCGCGCGTTCGGGATCAACATGGACGGAGCGTTCGCAGAGTACGTGAAGATACCCGGGGAAGCGGTGCTGCGGGGGAACCTGATGGTGCTGCCGGAAGGCGTGAGCGCGGCGGAGGCGGCGGTAACGGAGCCGCTGAGCTGCGCGTACAACGGGTTCACGAAGTGTCACGTACATCCTGGGGAGTACGCGCTGGTGGTAGGCGCGGGACCGATCGGATACTGCCACGCGATGCTTTTGCACATGGCTGGAGCGTTGGTAATGATGAACGACCTGTCGGCGGAGCGGCTGGCGGAGGTAAAGGAGCGACTGCCGTTTGTAGAAACGTACAGCGGGAACGACCTTGCCGGAGAAGTGAAGCGGTGGACGCATGGACGGGGGCTGGACGTGGCGATCACAGCGTGCCCGGTGCCGTCGGTACAGGCGGCGATGCTGCCGCTGATGAACTACGGAGGCAGGGTGAACTTCTTCGGAGGGATCCCGGCGTCGAAGCAGCCGGTAGCGCTGGACACGAACCAGATCCACTACCACGAGTTGTACATCACGGGTTCGACGCGCTCGTCGATCGCGCAGTTCCGCAAGACGCTGGACTTCGTATCGCAGGGGCTGTTGAACGTGAAGGCGATGATCACCCACCGCTATGCGCTCTCGCAGATAGAGCAGGCCTTTGAAAACGCCTCCCATGCTCTCGGCATCAAGCATGTCATAGAGTTCTGATTTCTTTCAGGAGGTTTTCCTGTTTTACGAAGTTTGCGGTGTGGAATTTCGAGGAACAAAATAAAACTGATACTTCCAAAGGTCAAGCAAGAACGGAAACGGTCGTAAGACAGTTTCCGTTCTTCAGACCGTTGACAAGCCCCTGCGTTTACACACAAACGCAGGGGTAAGTCATATAAGAGTGCGGAGCAGAGAGGGGCCGCCGGCCTCTTGGTGTTTTGCGCAGCCGCTGACAGGAAGCGCTGTTCCCGCATGTTCCGCAGCCCAAGCAGACAGTGTTCAAAATTCTCTGCAAGCGGCCGAACTGGGATGCGCGAATGATTTCTGGAGGCGGAGATTCTAGTCTGCGGATGCCTGCAAACGCAGCCACCGCGTCAGCGGCCCGGCCTCGGCAGGTTGTCGGGGAAACGCTAAAATGGGTTGCCAACGGGCACCTGTCAAGGCTCTGCTTTCCATCGCCGTCGGCAAAAGAATCTTGGTATTTCCTCGGCGCTTCGTCAAAGCTGGAGCCGATGAAACGCACAGGCTCTGCCCTGTCGCGCTGCTGTCACGGCAAATTACTGATTCCGGATATATTTCGATGCGTTGCCCGATGATGTTCTGTTCCTCTTTACTCGGCCTGTTGCCCTCTTTCTGCCCTTGTTGCTTTACCTTTTACAATCGCTCTCTATTCTATCCCTTAGAGCGAAAATGAATAAAAATTAAGCACGTA
>DVGE01000255.1 GCA_018712885.1 Candidatus Pullichristensenella stercoripullorum
GCCGCGCACGTCGAAGACGGCGTGCGCTGGGTGCGCGTGCCGCAACATGGCAACGCCTCATTGGAGGACATCTACTCCCTCATCCGCCTCAAGGCGGAACTGACGGGAATGGAGAATATTTGAAGAGAAAACACTTCGGAGATGATGGAAAATGAGTGAATCCTGCAACCACGATTGCGGCTCCTGCTCCGCCGATTGCGCCAGCCGCACGGAGAGCTTCCGCGCCGAGCAGAACGAGCACAGCAACGTCAAAAAAGTCATCGGCGTCGTCAGCGGCAAGGGCGGCGTGGGCAAATCACTGGTCACCTCGCTTCTGGCGGTCAGCGCCCGTCGCCGCGGCTATGAAACGGCCATCCTCGACGCCGACATCACCGGCCCGTCGATCCCCAAGGCGTTCAACGTCCACACCCAATTGATGGGCACGGACGACGGCGTCATCCCCGCCCAGAGCAAGACCGGCATCCGCGTCGTCAGCCTCAACCTGCTGCTGGAAAACGAGACCGACCCCGTGGTCTGGCGCGGCCCGATCATCGCCGGCACGGTCAAGCAGTTCTGGACGGACGTCATGTGGGGCGATGTGGACTATATGTTCGTCGATATGCCTCCGGGAACGGGCGACGTGCCCCTCACCGTCTTCCAGTCCCTGCCGGTGGACGGCGTTATCCTCGTCACCTCGCCGCAGGAACTGGTGGAAATGATCGTCAAAAAGGCCGCCCGCATGGCGGAGATGATGAACGTGCCCGTGCTCGGTCTGGTGGAGAACATGTCCGGCTTCCAGTGCGATCAGTGCGGCAAGGTGCACGACATCTTTGGCGCCAGCCATGTGGAAGAAGTCGCCAAGGACATGGGCATCCCCGTCTGCGCGCGCCTGCCCATCAACCCCAAGCTCGCCGCCGCCTGCGACAAGGGCATGATCGAGCTCTTTGACGGCAACTGGCTCGACCCCATCGTCGATGCCGTTTGCGGAGAGGACAAATAAGCGCAAAATATCCCGACGCGAAGCGGAACCACCGCTTCGCGTTTTTTGTTGGAAAAGCGCCGGGAACATTACATGGAAACTTTTTGACACACAAAAAATGTGTTGTTTGTTAACAAATACGGAATATTCACACAAGCGCTTCCATCTCTGCTATAATGTGGAAAAGTATGTCTGTCGGCAACGCAAAATACATAGAAAGGAAAAGTGAACGAAATGCGAGGCATGAAGAAGACCTTGGCGCTTCTCCTCTGCGTTCTGATGCTGATCGGCGTCTGGGGCGCGGCGGAGAACGCCGGCGAAGAAGCGCATATTCACCCCAGCCCGTCCCTGAGCGACGAGGTGTTCCCCACCGACATAGAGGTCGCCCTGCAAATGGCGGCGGGCGAACTGTCCGCCGACCCCCGCGCGAATACCGACTGCGAGCATCCGGCGGAGGCGCTGCAAGAGTATTACGATTTTGAATACGTGTTCGATGGCGGCGACTATATGATCGTGTCCTACGATGAGACGACCCACACCCGCCGCTATATGCAGGTCGAATGGACGCAGTGCACGCTCTGCGGCGCGCTGGTCTCCGCCAACACCGAATTCGTGGATCGCGTGGAATCCCACATATTGGAAGGGAGCGAGGAATGTACCGTCTGCGACTACGTGATGACCACGCAGACGATCCACGTCTGGCCGGAGGTGGGCGATACCGAGCACTGGTATTCCCAGGAAGACTATTCGTTCCTCAACGCGCAGTCGCATCAAAAGATCGTGACGGATACGCTGTACTGCACGGAATGTTTCGACTACCTCTCCGAGACCGTCCGCGTGGTCGGCGAGGAACCGCATACATTCACAGACGGCGTCTGCGTCTGCGGCTACCGCGAGGACGGCGGCTTCGGCGTACCCAGCGAGACCTGCCAGCACACGAACGTATTTGAAAGCCCTGTGCTGCTTAGCAACGGCAAGAAGACGCCCATAGACGAAAACTACCACAGCGTGGAGCTGGAGAGGATCGCCTACGACATCATCTGCCTCGACTGCGGCGCGATCGTCGGCCACAAAGACGACTATACTTCCGGCCACACTTACAAGGAGCCGCACTTCTTCTCCACCAAGACGGAGACCGGCGCCATGTGCGACTGCGGTTGCGAGATTTTCTGTCCGCATGAAAACGCCGTCCGCGATACGTGGAACGAGCAGGTCTACGAAAATACCTACGTGGACGCGGGCGACGGCACGCACGCCTACGTCGCGCGCTTTACCCCCAGGTACACCTGCCCGGACTGCGGCCTTGAGTGGTACGGGGACGATTGCGTGGAGACGCTGTACGCGGAACACTACACCTGGCGCGGGGACGGCATTTGCGTGCTCTGCGGCGCGCAGTTTGAGGAAGAGCCCGTTGAACCGGCCGAGCCCCTCTGCGAGCACAAAAACGGCTTTGTGCAGGGCGAACGGGACATGGCGGAGATGGCGTATTCCATAGACGAAAAGCAGCATGCCACCCGCCACTACAAGCTCTACTTCTGGGAGTGCCCGGACTGCGGCAAGACCTGGGACGAGAGCGATACCCGGGGCTACCTGGTATACGGCGACCACACCTTTGAGGAAGGCTTCTGCACCGAGTGCGGCTACCTTGACCCCGACTACTGCTTCCACGAGAACACCACGAAAACGCGCGAGGAACTGCCCGCCGTCTACGCCGCCGTGGACGACGAAACGCATACCCGGCGCGTGGACGTCACGGTGACCGTGACCTGCGACGACTGCGGCAAGGTGGTCTCCGAGGAGACGGAGCAGGGCGAGCCCGCTTCCGAGGCGCACGCCTATGAAGACGGCGTCTGCGCCGCCTGCGGACACGCCTGCGCGCACGCGGAGACGACCTACGGCGAGCCGCAGACAACCACCGAGTACGCGGCGACGGACGCGGCGCACACCGCCACCACGACCACCGTTACCCTCTGGACGTGCGACTTCTGCGGCGCGACGGGCGAGGAAACGGCTGTCGAGACCGCCGAAGCCGCGGCGCACACCTACGCCCCGGACGGCGAGGACGCTTATAAGTGCTCTGTCTGCGGCCATGTCTGCGCGCACGAGGGCGCGGCGGAAACGGAGGCGGCGGGCGAAACGCTCTACGCCGACCTTACCGACGGGACGCACACACTGGTCAAGACCACCGTCGTCACCACGGACTGCCCGCACTGCCCGCTGGTGCGCGAGGAGATCAAAGAAGAAAAGGGCGAACCGGAGGCGCATAGCTACGAAACCACCGAAGCGGGCAGCGTCTGCAAGGTCTGCGGCTACGCCTGTACGCACGCGGAGACGGAGATGAGCGAGGAGATCGCCCTCGACCATTACGACGAGGCGCGATCGACCGACGAGACGCACGTCGCCGTGGGCGAAAAGACGACCGTCGAGACCTGCGCAAGCTGCGGCGCGGTCGTCGCGGAAAACGCGCAGCCGTACAGCGAGGAAATGCCGCACACCTACGTGGACGGCGTCTGCGCGGAGTGCGGCCACGCCTGCTCGCACGCGGGCCATGAACTGCCCGAGGAGACCTTCATCCCCACCGCTTACGCCTCCAACGGCGCGGACGGCCACACCGTCACCGGCGACGTGCACATCATCGTCCATTGCGACATGTGCGGCACGCAGCTTTCCAACACCGTCGCCGAGGAGGGCGCGACCCGCGCCGAAGCGCACGCCTTCAGCGGCAACAAGTGCCGCCTGTGCGGCTACGCAAGGCCCGTGGAGGAAGCGCCGGAGGAGGACGTCGTGTCCGACGAGCCGATCTTCACGCCCGTGGCGGCGGAGGAGACCGTGCACGGCGTCTCGGCGGCGCAGGGCGAGCGCATGGCCGCGGCGCTGACCGCCGCCGTGGAGGATATTCACGCCCAGTATGGGGATGAAGCCGAGGTGACGGTATTGCACAGCGACGCGATCCTCACCGGCGCGGAGATGCAGGCGCTGCGCGCGCTGGAACCGGCGGAACAGATCCTCGTGCTGCTCAACGCCATCGGCTATGAAAATGAGGTCAACTACGCGCTCAACGACGCGGAGACGGGATTCAGCGCGGAGGCGGACGCCCTCATCGAGGCCATCGTCGCGCGCCTTGCCGCCATGACCGAGGAAGAGCGCGCCGCATTTGAAGCGCTGCTCCAACAGTACTTCCCGATGACGAAGCTCACCCGGGGATCGCAGGAATACGACTACGTGGAGTTCACGCTGGAGATCCGCGTGCGGCTGGAGGACGGCTACCGCCTCGAGCGCTACGGCTTCCGCCTGACCGACGGCGTATGGACGCTGGCCAGCATCGCCGTCGCCGGCGCGGACCTCTGATAACTGCCGCCCCATCGCGGATGGACGCACCGCCCTCACGAAACGTGGGGGCGGTCAGGATGTTGACAAAGTCAACAGACTGGCAGAGCGATGAGAAAGCCCGCAAGCAAGGAAATTTTGCCAGCGGCAAAATTTGTCGCCGAAGGCGACTGGATTTGACGAGCCCGAAGGGCTCGGCAAATCCACCCAAGGAAGCAAACTTGCATCCAAGGGAGCTTACATAGACGTAAGTGACCGCAGGATGCAAGTGCAGCTGACGCCGGAAGCAAAAATCGCCTCTGATTTTCTATT